>JAGWSR010000090.1 GCA_028869385.1 bacterium | reverse complement strand
TTCGGGCGTGAGATCGAGAGAGTTGAGGAACTCCATCGGGTCCTTTCGCTTGCGCTTCATAGCGCGAGAGTTGGACCGCAGCGGCACCGTCCCCCGGCAGGAGGGCGGAACCGCTTTTACACACCTTTCCGGGCACTACCGCTGCGCTGGGCAGTTACCGCCGACGTCGCATGGCGTGGCGACAACGACATCGAACTTCCACTCCGTACAGGCTGACGCGTGCGCAAATCTTGCGGTGTCTGGCGGGGAGAGCGTTCACAGCTACGGCTGCACGGGATGTCAAGATCCCACCGTAGACACTTGCACAACGAACCCCGGCCCGCTTCCGAACCCCGATCCCTGCGCGAACGGCTGCGGCACACCCAAAAGCCCATGTATGGACTGCGCACCCCCTGGTGGTGGCACGGGCGGCGTCATCGCGAGGACAGACTGTGCCTCTGCGCTGAGCTTGGATACATCAATCAACGGAAGCGATGCACACGCTGATCAAATTAGTAACGTAATGGCAATTTGGGTAAACGCTCCAAACACCTCAGAAGTCGTTGCTTACGAATATCAGACTTTCGGGGGAAATGAGTACATCCAATTCCTAGTCAACTTTTCGGCAGGCGTAAGCGTCGGTCCGATCGGAATCGGCGGATCTAATGGCTCGTACCCAATATTTCCATTCAATGGTAGTGTTTACAGCGCGCTCCAAAATGCTTTGCATTTAGCTCATGAAGCCCAGCAGAGTCTGCCAGTCCCTCTCAACATAATGACGCCGAGCACATCAACCAGGCGTGACACATGCTCATCTTCGAGGGCGGCTTGAAGTATGTTCGTTGCAAGCACGGGAACAGCACTTCACGTCATTGCTGATCATCATACCACCTCTGCTCAGACGTGTGGGAATTCACAACCGGTTGGGATGTCGCCACCCTTAGATACAGACAAAGCGGGGCATCCGGTCAATTCACTGATCATTCATGTATCAAGGCTAGATATCGAAACTACGCACGGTGGGATTCCCGCGGGATTCATCGTCACGCTGCAGAACGGGCATCGGTTTTTCGAATCAATGCCTCGGCAGAGACTCGATGCAGCCGAAAGCGCTCACCTAAGAGCTGCGCTTCTCGCTGCGACTCCATCCTTGACTTCGCACGAGGATCGCGAGCGGACGTTGAAAGAGTCGTTAGAGAGCCCGCTTCCGGTATTCATCAAGCTATCCGACGACGCCATCAAGATCCTCGCTCGGCGCGGCTTTCACGCCGTGACGTGCGCCCCGTAACCTAGGATAGTCGTAGCGACGTTTCGAGCTCTTCGAAGTACGCTTCGTTCGCGAGGCCGCGAGCGACGCGGAGTTCACGGTCGCTGAGCGCGCGATCGGTGGAGAGATCGCCGAGCATCGCGCGGTATTTCTCCGCCTTCTTGATGCCGCGCATCCAGTCGTGTAAGCGACGCTGCACGGGATTGATGCCGGTGGCGAGATACGTGCGCCAATGCGGATGGATCTTTGCGAGCTGCACGGCCGTGCGCGCTTGGGCGCGCGCCTGCTTCACCATCTTCTCCACGTTACCGCTGCGCGGACGCGGTTTCCAATGATACACGAGGGCGTTCTTGTTGAAGACGGCCTTCACACCGCCGAAGCGTAGGCGCAAGCCAACGTCAATATCTTCCCAGCCGTACTCGGAGAACGACTCGTTGAAGCCGCCGATCGCGCGGATCGTCGCAAGGGGCACCGAGACGTTGGTCGTCCAAAAGTAGTTCGCGCTGTAATCTTTGATGCTCCACACCGGCGGCGGTAGGTTATCGAAGCTCTCGACGTTGATGGCGCCGCCGCGCACGATATGCTTCGGATGCGCGTCGTGCGAGCGCAGATGCTCCTCGACGAAGTTCGGGAGCGGGAGCACGTCGTCGTCGATAAAGATGATGCGCTCGCCCTGCGCGCGCGCGATTCCGGCGTTTCGCCCCTTCGCGAGCCCCGAGTTCTGCTGGTTGATGACTTCAAAACGACAGGTCGCGCGGCTCCGCGCGCGCTCGATCACCTTGAGCGTATTGTCGGGCGAGCCATCGTTGACGAGCACCACCTCGTAGCTCTCGCTCGGAACGGTCTGCTCGAAGCACGCGTCGAGCACGCGCTCCAAGAGCGCGGCCCGGTTGTAGGTGCAAAGCTGGATCGTGGCTCGCATGATGCTTCTTCCGTTCTCTACCGCGCGCTCGGGTTCCGGGGAGCGCTATGCGCCATGCACGAGGTTGCGCGTCGCCGCGACGATACGGGGCACGTCGAGGTTCGCAATGCAGGCGTAGTCGCTGCAGCGCTCCTTGGTATCGCCGGGGTGGCACGGATACGTCGCGCGGACGATCGCCGTGCGCGCGCCAGCCGGCGCCCAGCGTTCGGGAAAGTCGCTTTGGAACGGAAAGATGCCCACCGTCGGTGCGCCGACCGCCGCGGCAACGTGCATCGAACCCGTGGTGATGCCGACGAACGCGAGCGCATCGGCAGCAAGCGCCCCGAACGCGCCGATGCTCGCAGCACCGGCAATGTTGACGATGGCGCCTTTTGGCAGGCTTCCGCCGCCCTTCGACAAGCTCAGGGTGACACCGGGGAGCGCGTGAGCCACACTTGTGTCAGCGTGAGCCGTACGTGTCTCATCCTGAGCCGCACTTGTGTCATCCTGAGCCGCACATGTGTCAGCGTGAGCCGCACTTGTGTCATCCTGAGCTTGTCGAAGGGGAGCTTGTCGAAGGAGGGCTTGTCGCAGGATGGCGTCGTTGATTCCGATGTCGGCGTGTGAGCCGCTTAGGAGAATCGGCACGCCGAACGTCGCGTGGAGCGCGCGCGCGAGTGCGGCCCAGCCTTGCGTCGGCCAGATGCCGCGCTGCGGCGCGATGGCGTTGGTGGGGTGGAGAATGATGTAGTCGCCCTTCGACAAGCTCCCCTTCGACAAGCTCCCCTTCGACAAGCTCAGGGTGACACGGTCGTTCGGGGTGACACGGTCGTTTGGGGTGACACGGTCGTTTGGGGTGGCGCGGTTGCATAGCGTGGCGCGGAGTTTGTCGGCTTCGTGGTGGTCTTCGGGGGTGGGGACGAAGCGTGGGTGGCGATCCGTGGTGTCGCAGCCGAGGGCGCGGGCGTAGTCGAGTTGGATGTCGCCCCAGTGCGATGTCACGTCGCCGAGCTCGCTGCGCACGACCACGCGCTCGGTGAAGCGGAACGAGTAGAGGCGCCGCGCCTGTCCGACGCGCACGGGAATCTCCGCGAGTTGCGCCACCTTCGCGGTGCGCGCGGTCGCCCAGGTGACGATGCACGCGTCGTAGGCGCGCTCGTGCAGGGCGCGCGCGAGTGCGCGCTCGTCGCCGCCGTCGTCAACCAGCACCGCATCGAGATCGGGCACGCGTTCGAGCGCGTCGCGATGACCGGGAAGCGTCAGCGCGTCCACCACATCGTAGCGCGAACGCAACGCGCGCGCGACGAGCGTCGAGACGAGCGAATCGCCCATACCGCCGCCCGCGCAGTAGAGGAGCGCGCGCCCGCTCACGCCTCGTCGAGTACCCGGATCAGTTCGCGCGTGTACATGCCGTCGAGGAACTGCGCGCGCGCGAAACTGCGCACCGCCTCCGGTGCGTCGTCCTTCGTCGCCAAGCCCGCGTAGATCGCAAGCAACGAATCCGGTAAGAGATATTTGCCGCGCAGCAGATTCAGCCCGTGCGCGCCGGTCGCCATGCGAGCGCGCTGCGAGGGATGTTTCGCGATGAAACGGCTCGCCATGCGCGCCTTTTCGAGCGCCTTGCGCGTCTCGACTTCGAGCGTATTCTCGGTCGGCGGTTTGATGTGCCAGATGTAGGCGTCCCACGCGAACTTCCAGCGCATGCCCGCCTCGCGCAAACGCACGCCGAGCTCGGTATCTTCCCACCCGTAGAGTTTGAACGCTTCGTCGAAGCCGCCGACCGCGTCGAGGGCGTGTTTGGGCACCGAGACATTGCACGTGCACAAAAATGCGCGCGAATAATTCGAGACCGTCGGCTTGGGGCGATCGTCGTAACCGGGCACGTTGATGATCGGACCGTTCACGACGAGGTTGGTCGTGGCGTGCGCGGCTTCGTGCGCGGCGAGAAATCCCGGCGGCGCCTGCACGTCGTCATCCATGAACAGGATGAGGAACCCGCTCGCGGCGTGCACGCCGCGATTGCGCGCCTTGCCGCGATTCGGCTCGGGCTCGTGCACGTACGTTATGGGGTAGGCGCCGCGCGCGCCCTGACGCTCGGTCACGCCCTTGGTGTCGTCGCTCGAGCCGTTGTCCACCACGATCGCTTCGAACGACGGCGCGCCGATCTGACGCTCGAGCGACGCGAGCGCGCGCTCGAGGTATGAGGCCCGATCCTTGGTGGCGATGACGATCGAGATACGCATGATGACGACGATACCGTCCTACGACCCGGCGAGTTGCACGAGCGATTCGGCCATTCGGTCCGCGGCCCCCACGTGTCCCGCGTAGAGCGCGCTCAGGCGTTCGCGGCTCGACCCGAGCCAGGCCGGATCGTCGTAGCACGCGAGCGCTACGCGCGTCACGCGACCGGGCGTGAGGGTTCCGTGCTCTTCGCGCAGCACCGGCGCGTCGGAATCGATATTGGGCTGCGTGTGGTACGGGAATCGCTTGGCGATCGCCACGGCGACCCCGCGCTTGAGCGGCACGCCGATGAACGGAATGCGGTCGAGATACGTGAACGGACCGTTGAACGTGATTTTCTCGGGCGCGTTCATCGGGGTGATCGAGAGCATCGGCACGCCGAGCGCGGCGAGCTCGATCGTCTTGGTGCCCGGCAGCGTGACCACCATGCGCGCGCGCGTCGCCGCGGCGAGCGCGTTGCGCAGCACCGGGAAGCGCACGCTTGCGTCGGGCGTCGTGAGAAAGCGGTGCTCGCCCTCGTCGACGAGGCGGCCGCGCTGCGACCACACGCGCGGGTCGCCGCCGCCTTCGATCGCGCGCCGAACGTCGGCGACCGGGGTGAACGGCGAGATGCCGAACGCGATCGGCAGGTTGGGGCGCTCGCGCCGAATGCGCAGCGCCATCGTGAAGAAGAACGGGATCAAGTTCTCGACTTCGAATCGCCGCGACCCCGGCATGATGAGGATCCCATCCTCCGGCGCGCCCGCTTCGGGAGGCTGCTGCGCTTCGAGGCGCGCGCCGTCGATCGCGAGATTGCCCACGGTGACGATCCGTTCGGGCGGCGTGCCCCACTCGCGCAGTTGGGCGACGTTCTTTTCGTCCACCGCGAAGGCGCGCTCGATGACGTTACGGTACGTGCGACGCGAGAATTTATACGACGCGGCCTTGCCGCCGAAGCGTTTGTGCAGGCGCATCGCATGCATCAAATCGCCGCCGAGGTAGAGCACCGCATCCACGCGATCGGGCAAGCCGGGCACGTTCGCGCCGAGCGCGACGCGCAGATAGGTCTTGGGATCGTACACGTGCGCTTGCGGAAAGAGACGACGCGCGAGATCGGCCTCGTAGCCGGTCGCATAGTCGTCGGGCACGCAGAACAGGTGCAACTCGCACTGCGGATCGCGCGCGTAGAGCGCGCGCGCGAGCGGTCGAAACCATCCGGCGACTTCGCCGGGACCGTTGGCGGTGATCGCGATACGCATGCCGCTCGCGCCTATGCCGAGTAGCGCGCGATGATCTCGGCGATCACGTCGGTCGTGCTGTGCCCGGCGACGTGCGGCGCGAGGCGAATCTCGCCACCGTGCGCGAGCACGATCGTGCGCTCGGGGAGTTCGTCTTCGCGATACTGCGCGCTCTTCACGTGCACGTCGGGGCGAATGCGTTCGAGCGTCGCTTCGGGCGTACGCTCCGCGAAGCCGACGACGACGTCCACGCTGCGCAGCGCGAGCAGCAGTCGCGCCCGGTCTTCGAACGGCACGATCGGGCGTCGCGGGCCTTTGAGCGCGCGCACCGATTCGTCGCGATTCAATCCCACCACGAGCGCATCGCCCTGCGCGCGCGCCCACGCGAGATACTCCACGTGCCCCGCGTGCAGCACGTCGAAACAGCCGTTCGTAAAAACGACGCGTTTGCCGGCGGCGCGCAGCGATTCGCGCCACGCGCTCGCGGCGTCGAGATCGAGCAGCCGCCCGAACAACTCAGCTGTGTCCATGCTCGACCAAAGCCAGAATCTCGTCGGCCGACGCCGTGGCGGTGCCGAGCTTTTCGACCACGGCGCCGGCGGCGA
>JAGWSR010000089.1 GCA_028869385.1 bacterium | reverse complement strand
GTCGATCTGCCGTTCGGCGGCGGTAAAGGCGGCGTCACCTGCGACCCCGCGACGCTTTCGCAGAACGAACTCGAGCGTATCACGCGCCGCTATGCGGCCGAGCTCGTGGAAGTCGTGGGTCCGGATAAAGACGTTCCGGCGCCCGACGTGAACACGACGCCGCAAGTGATGGCGTGGTTCATGGACACGTACTCGATGCACGTGCGTCAGAACGTCCCCGGCGTTGTCACCGGCAAGCCGCTCGAAATCGGCGGGTCGCGCGGACGCGTCGAAGCGACGGGGCGCGGCGTCACGATCTGCGCGCTCGACGAGATGGCGCAGATGAAGATGGATCCGGAAAAGACCAACATCGTCATCCAGGGCTTCGGCAACGTCGGTCTCTACGCGGCGAAGCTCTTCGCCGAACGCGGCTGCACAGTCGTCGGCATCTCCGACGTCACCGGCGCCTACTACAACAAGGGCGGCATCGACATCCCCGCTGCGATCGAACACACCTCGAAGCATCGCAACCTCGACGGCTTCAAGGGTGGCGACAAGATCAGCAACGGTGAGCTCCTCACGAGCGAGTGCGACGTGCTGGTTCCCGCGGCGCTCGAGAAGGTCTTCACCGCCGAGAACGCCTCGCACGTGAAAGCGAAGCTGATCGTCGAAGGCGCGAACGGACCGACCACGCCGGAAGCGGCGCGCACGTTCAAACAGAACGGCATCCGCGTGATTCCCGACATCATGGCGAATGCGGGCGGCGTGACCGTCTCGTACTTCGAGTGGGTTCAGGATCGCATGGGCTACTTCTGGAAGGAATCCGAAGTCAACGAGAAGCTTGAAGACGTCATGCTCGCCAATCTCGGCGAACTGCGCGCGCTCAAGCAGAAGCACAACACGACGTTCCGCGTGGCCGCGTACGCGCTCGCGATCGATCGGGTGGTGAAGGCCCTCCGCCTCCGCGGCATCTACGCCTAGGGCGATCTCGCGGCGCATCTACTGCGTCAGCCCCGGCCTCGTGTACTCTGACGTACACGTCGGCCGGGGCTTCCTTGTATCTGCACCACGATATCGCCCTAGGCGGGCGTGGGTGGTGGGCAGTTCGCGGCGCATCTACTGCGTCAGCCCCGGCCTCGCGTACCAGTTGTACGTGTCGACCGGGGCCTTCTAGCATCTGCACCACGAGATCGCCCTAGGCGGGCGTGGGTGGTGGGCGATTAGATTTCTTTGCGTTCGGTGATGGGGTCGGTTTCGAATTCGGCTTCGCGCCAGGCGGCGTAGCCGCCGTCGAGGGCGATCGCTTCGTAGCCGCGTTCGCGGAGTTCGGCGGCGATGCGCGAGCATGAGTTGCCGCTGCCGCAGTAGAGCACCACGCGTTCGTCTTTCGCAAAGGGTGGGGTGGCGGCGAGGGCCTCACCGTCGTAGCGTTCGGAGCCGGGAATCTGCCGATCGTCGGGCTTCTTACGGATGTCGATGATGCGTACGCCGTCCGCGCGCGCGAGTTCCGATGCGGTGATGCGTTCGTTCATATCGCGTCGTGAAATACGAAAGCGCCCAGGCCGAAGCCTGGGCGCTTTCGATTCGAGCTTCGCGTTCTGCGCTTACGGAAGCGGGAACGGGAAGAGCGGGTTGACCGACTTGATCGCGTACGAATCGTACGGATCTTGCTGCGCGATCGTGCTGATCTGCGCGGCGGTGAGCGCCGGGATCGAGAGTCCGAGACCGCCGCTCGCGGTCGGGGCATCGGCCGTTTGGATGAACGCGTTCGCGATCACGGCGTAGCCGGTGTTCGAGGGGTGCAGGCCGTCCCAGCTCACGAGACCGCCGCCGAAGTGGAGCGTGAACGGGAGCGGGAAGCCCGCCACCGAGTAGCCCGTCTGCGCGACGCCCTTGAAGATCTGGTTGATCGGCACGAGCGCGACCGAGGTGCCGGAGCTCTTCGCGACGCCGTCGATCGCCTGGTTGTAGGCGTCGTTGAGCGCCTGCACTTGGCCGGCGAAGGCCGGGGTGAGGTATGCGCCGCCGAGACCGCTGCCCGCGCCGTTCGGATCGAGCTGCGGCGTCACGCACGTGGCCGGTGCGAGGTTGCAGCCTTGAACGATCGACAGGAAGCCCGTCTCGGTGAGGTAACCGCCCGCGGTCACGCCGTACTGCGTTCCGACGTAGCTGACGATCGCGCCGGCGGCCGCCGACGGAATGCCGAGCGATTGGAGGTCAGCCGAGAGCTTCGTTTGCGGGAAGAACTGCGCCGACGAGAGGACGTCGGGCAGATCCGCGACGAGCACCTTCGAGCCCGCCTTGGTCAGGGTGGTGACGATCTGCGTGAGATCGGTCGCCATCTGCTGCGGCGTATCGGAGACCGGCTGCGGGATGCCGCCGGAGAACGAGTACTTCAGAATGTCGTTCGCACCGAGCCACACCGTGGTGAGCTGCGGCTTGAGCGACACGGCGGCGTTGAGCATCGTGAGGTTGCTGCCGAGGCCCGGCAGATAACCGCCGAGCACCGGGTAGAAGAGCTCCGACTCGCCGGCGACGAGCGACTGCAAGCCGCCCGAGGTCGGATCGTTGGGGAGCGTCGTGTAGCCGCAGTTCGCGCCGGTCGGCGGCCCGGTGATCGGGCCCTTCATCGCGACGGCTTCGTGCATCGTGATACCCGGAACCGCGAGGTCGGCGACGCCGGCCGAGGGATTCATGCGGGTGTTGGTCCAGGCCGACGACGAGAACCCTTGCTGGTTGAAGGCGTCGCACGAGGAGTGCGTCGTGTAGAGCAGGTTCGCGGCGCTGGTGCCGATGACGATCTGGCTCGCGAGGCCGGGCCCCTTGATCAGCGGAAGCACGCCTGCCGCGGAGTTCGCGACGCCGGTCATCTGGTTGTACATGTCGGCCCACCACCCGGCTTCTTGGCCCGGAGGCACGGCGCCGCTCGGGTAGCCGGAGTTGGGGTTGGTGACCGTCGGATCACCGAGGAAGCCGCTCGACTGATAGCCGGCGGTCAGGCTGTCGCCGACGCCGACGAGCATGCCGGCCGTGGCCGGCTGCGGCACGGAGCCGTTGCCGCCCGTATTCGGGATCGCCGTCGACGAGGTCGGGCCGCCACAGGCGGCGAGAGCGCCGAGCGCGAGCACGGCGAGCGGGCGAGAGAATCGCGTCAACATCTGTTCGTATCCCATCTTAGAACGGAAGCACCACCGGCGAACCGATGCCGAATTGCACCTGCAGCTGCGTTGCCTTGAGGCCGCCGACCGCGGGCACGGTGTTTTGCGAACACGGCAGCGCGTAGCACTGCAGATACTTCACGCCGTACGGGCTGTAGTTCGTCGGGCCGCCGCTGTTGAGCACGACCTGCACGAACCCGTTCTTGCCGATGCGCTCGGTCGCGCCGAGGAAGTACGCCATCAAATGCTGCGCGTACGGATCGGTCGGCAGATAATCGCGCGAGCTCTGCGGCTCGAAGAAGAAGCGCGTGTTCTTGTTGAGGTTGTATTCGAGATAAAGGATCTGGTAGAGCTGGATCGCGTTCTCTTGGTTCACGCCGTTGAGGTGCGTGAGCTGCGTCGGCGCGACGGTGAAGGTGCCGAACATCTTCGGCGTCTTCAGGAACGGCGCGGTGAAGGCGATCGAGTTATACTGCGCGGTGCGCGTGTGGATATCGGTATGCGGAATACCGTACTGATCCACGAACGGCACGACGTCGCTGTTCGAGTAGGGCGAGGCCGCAACGGTGGACCAACGCGAGACGAAGGTCGGCGTCACGACGAGCGGGATCGGCCGGTGCTTCATCGTGCCGATCGTCATCAGCTGCTCGAAGCTGAGCAGCAGGAAGCGATCCTTGGTGGTGACGTCGATCTGCGGGCTGATGCCGGGGCACGCCGCGCTGCCCGAGCCGCTGAGGTCGGTGCAGCCCGACGGAACCGCGAGGCCCGGAGGTAGATTCAACGCCACCTGGCCGCTGTTGAAGCCGACCGGGTAGTGCTGCAGTTCGTAGTACGACGCCACGACGCGCTGCATCGGGTTAAAGCCGTACGACGCCATGGCGTCGAGGCCGCCCGGCAGCCACTTCTTGCCGAAGGTGCCGATGTTGCCGAACGGATACGCGACCGAGAGGTCGGCGAAGTAGGTGAAGCCGGTCGGGAGGCCTTGCTGCTGCTGGCCGCCGACGGGCTGCTGGGTCACGGGGGGCACCTGAGCAACGGCACCCGGCGGCAGACTATCCTTCTGTTGCGACTGCTGCTTGGGCTTCGGTTGCTCCATGGCGTTGCGGATCGCGGTGTTCGCCCCGCTGACCACGCCGGTCGCGAGGGCTTCGCCGGTATCCGCTGCCGCCGGAACGGCGGACAGGCCGAACGAGGCAGCGACCACAAGGGCTGCACCCGTCCGGAAAAGACTCTTGAGCATAGACGTCTCCAACTCGTGGGGGCCGGACTATTAAAAGTATCAGCTTCCGGTTGCCGTGAAAGTTGGATTAACCCGTCTTAAACCCTCGCGAATCTGCTGGAAAAGTCGGATTTACGTCGGCGAGGGCATGCCGTGCGGCTCGGCGTCGGGGATCGGCCCGGCGTGCTTACCGTTGCCTTTGGGACGGTTCCCGCCAAGTTCCAGGGTCTTGATGATGATGTAGAGCACGGGCGTGATCGCGAGGTTCAGGAACGTCGAGATCAGCATGCCGCCGAAGACGACCGTTCCGAGCGAGTGACGCGCGGCGCTGCCTGCACCCGATGCGTACACGAGCGGCAGCATCGCGACGACGAACGCAATCGACGTCATGAGAATCGGGCGTAAACGCGTCTGCGCGGCGCGCAGCGCGGCGGTCACGACGTCGGCTCCCGCTTTCAATTGCTGATTTGCGAACTCCACAATGAGAATTGCTGATTTGCTCGCGAGTCCGATCAGCATGACGTAGCCGACCTGCGCGTACGCATCTTGCGTGAGCGCGCCGTCGCCGCCGATGAGCGCGGCGATGATGACGACCGGCAACGGCATCCCCGGCGTCTGAATCAAGTGCCCGAGCGCGAGGCGGAAGTTCATGAAGAGCAGCGAGCCGAGCAGCGCCGTCGGCACGGCGAGAATGACGATCAGCGGATCGATGAAGCTCTCGTACTGTGCCGAGAGCACGAGGAACACGAAGATGATGCCGAGTCCGAAGATGATCGCGGTCTGCGCCCCGGACTGCAACTGATCGAGCGTCAGGCCCGACCATTCGTAGCCGACGCCCGCCGGCAGAACCTTCTTCGCGTTGCTCATCATCGCGTCGATCGCTTGGCCCGATCCGTATCCGGGTTTCGGCTGACCGTTGATCTCGATGTTCCGGAAGAGATTGTAATGGGTGATGATCGGCGCCGACGTCTTGAGCTTGCTGTCGATGAACGCGGTGACGGGCGAGAGTCCGCCGGATGCCGAGCGCACGTAGAGCGAACCGAGCGAATCCACGCGATCGCGATACGGCGCGTCGGCCTGCACGTACACGCGGTACGAGCGATTCAGGTAGTCGAAGTCGTTCACGTACACCGAGCCGAGGTTGGTCTGCATCGTCGTGAAGACGTCGCTCAGCGACGCGCCGACGGCCTTGACCTTGTTGCGGTCGATGTTGACTTGGAGTTCCGGCGAGTTGTTGCGGAACTGCGTCTGCACTTGCGTGAGCGGTTGATCGGGCGCGTTACCCGCGGCGATCAACTGGTTCGCGACCGAGGTCAACTTGTCGAGGCCGACGTTCCCGCGATCCTCCAGCTCGAACGAGAATCCGAAGGTATCGAGGCCGAAGATTGCCGGCGGCGGAAACGCCGCGACGAGCGCTTCGGGAATCTTCTTTTGGAATTGCGGTACGATCGCTTGCGGGCCGGCGTAGAGCGTGCCGATCACCGACTCCGAAAAATCTTTGCGCTCCGACCACGGCTTGAGCTGCACGAACATGATGCCCTTGTTGGGCGCCGATCCGGTGAAGCTGAATCCGCCGACGTCGAAGACGTCGCGCACGGCGGGCGCTTTGCGAATGATGTTCTCGGCCTTGATGGAGATCGCGTGCTCGTTCGCGAGCGAGGTCCCTTCGGGAGCCTGAACGATCGCGAGGAAGTAGCCTTGATCTTCGGTCGGGATGAAGCCGGTCGGCGTCGATTTGAAGAGCAGCGCCGTCAATGCGAGCGCGGCGATGAAGATGCCGAAGACGAGCCAGCGGTTGTTGAAAAACTTCGGCAGTAGGCCGCGGTACCACGCGCGGAATCCGTCGAACTTGCGGTTGAACGCGCCGAAGAATCCGCGCGTCGCTTCGGGCTTATCGTAGAGCAGCATCGACGAGAGCACCGGCGCGAGGGTGAGCGCGGCGAAGAGCGAGATCGTGATCGATGCCGCGATGGTGAGCGCGAACTGTTTGTAGAGCAGTCCGGTCGTGCCCGGAAAGAACGCGACCGGTACGAAGACGGAGAAGAGTACGAGCGACGATGCCACCACCGCGCTCTGGATTTCGTCCATCGCCGCCTGCGCGCCGGCGATGCCGCCCAACTTGTTCTCTTTCATGTACCGCGCGATGTTCTCGATGACGACGATCGCGTCGTCCACCACGAGACCCGCGGCGAGCGTGAGCCCGAAGAGCGTGATCGTGTTGATCGTGAATCCGGCGACCTTCATGATGAAGAATGTGCCGATGAGCGAGATCGGGATCGTCGTCGCCGGAATGATCGTCGAGCGCCCGCTCTGCAAGAAGAGATAGATCACGAGCACGACGAGCAGGATGGAGAGCAAGAGCGTGATGACGACTTCTTTGATCGACTCTTTTACGAAGAGCGTCGTATCGAACGCGACTTTGTAATGCACGCCAGTCGGGAAATTCTTCGCGAGCTCGTCGAGTTTGGCTTTGACGCCCTTCGCCACGTCGAGCGCGTTGGCCGAGGGCAACTGCTGCACGCCGAGACCGACGACGTTCTCGTTTCCGTCGAAGCGGATGAACGAGTTGTAATCTTCGGCGCCGAGTTCGATGCGCGCGACGTCGCCGAGCTTCGTGAAGCCGCCGTTCGGATCGGTGCGCAGGATGATGTTCCGGAACTGCTCCGGCGTGCTCAGGCGGCCGACCGCGTTGATCGTGTAGGTGTAGGGCTGATCCTTGGGCTCGGGGGCCGAGCCGATGCTTCCGGCGGCTACGTTGACGTTCTGCTCGGCGAGCGCGTTCGTGACGTCGGTCGCGGTGAGGCCGCGCGCTTGCAGCGCGTGCGGATCGAGCCAGACGCGCATCGCGTATCGGCGCTGTCCGAAGATCTGCACGTTCGAGACGCCGGGAACGCGCTTGAGATCGTTGACGATGTTGAGCTCGGCGTAGTTGCTCAAAAAGAGCGAGTTGTGCGCGCTCGAGTCGGATTCGAGCGCGATCGCCATCACGAACGAGCCGTTGTTCTTGCTGACCGTGACGCCGGTCTGCTTGACTTCGTTCGGCAGACGCCCGAGTGCCGTCTGCACGGCATTTTGTACGTCGGTCGCCGCAATGTCGAGATTCGTTCCGAGGTCGAATGTCGCGGTGACGGTCGAGGTGCCCTGACTACTCGTCGAACTGATGTAGCGAAGACCCTCGACGCCGTTGATCGCATTTTCGAGCGGCGTGGTGACGGCGCTCTCGACCGACTCCGGGCTCGCGCCGATGTACGCGGCCACGACCGTGACCACGGGCGGCGCGATCTGCGGATACTGCGCGATCGGCAGCGTCGGAATCGCGACGAGACCCATGATGAGGATCACGAGCGAACAGACGATGGCGAAGATCGGTCGATTGAGAAAGAAGCGCGTCATTGCAAGCGAGACCGTTCGCCGCGGGGCCTCGGTTGCATTTCTTATCCGGGTTAAGGACTAGGCCGGAAAGGCTTGCTCCGCGTGATACGACGAGCGTGAGAGCGGGCTCGAAACGACCTGATGAAATCCTTTGGTGCGGGCAAGCGCGCCGAGACGCTCGAAGCGCTCGGGCGTGACGAACTCGACGACCGGCAGATGCTTCTTGGTCGGCTGCAAATACTGGCCCATCGTGAAGATATCCACGCCGACGGCGCGCGCGTCGTCCATGGCCTGCTCGATCTCCGCTTCGCTCTCGCCGAGACCGAGCATCAGCGAGGTTTTCGTGTAGCGTTCGGGCGCACGACGTTTCGCGTGCGCGAGCACCGCGAGCGATTGGTCGTAGGTCGCGCGTTTGTCGCGGACGCTCGGGGTAAGCCGACGCACCGTCTCGAGATTGTGCGCGAAGACGTCGGGCTTCGCGTCCATCACGATGTCGAGGGCGGTCGTATCGCCGCGATAGTCGCCGCTCAAAATCTCGACCTTCGAACCCGGCACGCGTTCGTGAATTGCACGAACCGTATTCGCGAAGATCAGCGCTCCGCCGTCGGCGAGATCGTCGCGGTCGACTGCGGTGAGCACGAGATACTTCCAGCCCATGTCGCGCACCGCATCGGCCACGCGAACCGGCTCCATCCAGTCGACCACGCCTTTGGGATTGCCGGTCTTGACGTTACAGAAGCGGCATCCGCGCGTGCACGTGTCGCCGAGAATCATGATCGTCGCCGTTCCCGCACCCCAACACTCGGCGAGGTTCGGGCACGCGGCCTCTTTGCAAACCGTGTTGAGCGCGAGCGTGTTGACCTTCGCCTTGACGCGCTCGTAATCGTCGCCCATCGGCAACGAGACGCGCAGCCAATCGGGCTTACGCACGTGCTTGGGCTTCTGCGGGTCGTTCTCGATCAGATTAATATCAATCGCCATGGTTTCGTACTTCTCTAAACACCCTTCGACAAGCTCAGGGTGACACGTGCTTCGACGGGCTTCCTGCGACACGGCCCTTCGACAAGCTCAGGGTGACACGGGGGCCCTTCGACAGGCTCAGGGTGACACGGGGGCCCTTCGACAGGCTCAGGGTGACACGTGGGGCCCTTCGACAGGCTCAGGGTGACACGGGGGCCCTTCGACAGGCTCAGGGTG
>JAGWSR010000088.1 GCA_028869385.1 bacterium | reverse complement strand
GGCTTTGCGTCGCCGCAATCGACGGAGGAATAGCCAGATGAATCGCACCAGTTTCCTCGCCGCATCCGCGTCGCTCGTCGCCGCCGGTGCCGCCGCGCCGGCGATCGCCGAGACCGTTCCGGGCGGCATGCATCTCGTGGAGCGCAAGGCCGATTTCGACGAGGCCGCCTTCGCGAAGCTGCTCGGACGTCCGGCGGAGATCCGCCAGATGTTCGAAGCGATCGCATTCAAGCCGGGCATGCTCGCGAACATCAAGAACTCGCTCAACGGTCTGCACTTCGGCTACGGTTATCCCGCCGACAAGATCGCGGTCGCGGTCGCCGGGCACGGCCCCTCCGCCGCGTACGGTTACAGCGATTACGTGTGGGCCAAGTACAAGATCGGCGAGTTCTTCGGCATCAAGAACGATGCGGGCGAGACGATCTCGAGCAACATCTGGCTCAAAGAGAAGGCGACGTACGATACGAACGCCGATCCCGACGATGACAAGGGGATGTATCAAGATACCTCGATCGAGGCGCTGCAGAAGCGTGGCGCGGTCTTCCTGACCTGCCACACCGCCGTCGAAGAGCAGTCGCGCAACATCGTGAAGAAGGGCCTCGCGCCCTCCGGCATGAGCGCGAGCGAGGTTGCCGCCGATATCCTCACGCACCTGATTCCCGGCGCCGTCGTCGTGCCGTCGATGGTGGCCACGGTCGCGGTGCTGCAGGCCAAGTACAAGTACACGTATGCCGCGCTTACGTTCTAAGCTCGCGCTCGTCGTCGCGTTGGCCGCCGTCGCTCTGACGGCGGCCTGCGCGAGCGACGGCGGCAAATCGACGGCCCCGCAGGCGAGTTCGTCGTCGGCGCAATCCGCGCTCTACGATCCGCAAGCGGTTCCCACCGGACCGGTCGGCGACGCGATCAAGGTCGGTCACGACATCATCATGGATCCGCAGAAGTATCTGCCGAATGATGTCGTCTCCGATATGTCGTGCGGCGCGTGTCACATCGCGGGCGGCACGGTGAAGCGCGGCGGCACGTTCGCGGGCGTGTACGCGCGGTTTCCGCAGTGGAACAAGCGTTCCAAGCGCGTCATCACCCTGCAAGACCGCCTCGCCGAGTGCTTTCTCTACAGTATGAACGGCAAGCCGCCCGCGTACACGAGCAAAGAGATGAACGCGATGGTCGCCTACATCGCCTACCTCTCGCGCGACGTTCCGGTTGGCGCGAAGCAATCGAAAGACGATCGCTTCATCGTCGCCCTGCCGTCGTCGCCGCCCGACACCGCGCGCGGCGCGACGCTCTACGCGCAGAAATGCTCGCTCTGCCACCAGGCGAACGGCGCGGGCGTACACGGTGCGTTCCCGCCGCTGTGGGGCGCGAAGTCGTTCAATAACGGCGCGGGTATGTCGCACATCCAGATGATGACCGGATTCGTGTTCTACAACATGCCGCAGAACGCGCCGGGCTCGCTCTCGTTACAAGATGCGTACGATATTTCGGGCTGGGTGCTTACCCACTCGCGACCGAAGTTCCAAAAGGAGCGCATCATCACGCAGCCGGCCGTTCCGGCGAAGTTCTTCTAGGGCGCGCGAGCGCTCGTCGTTCGGGAGATCATGTTCGGGTTTCTCCTCTGCCTCGCCGTGGCGCTCGTCGCCACGGCGCTCGGCTCCGCCGTGCCGATCGTCGGCGCGCCGGTCTTCGCAATCCTCATCGGCGTGGTCATTGCCATCGTGCGTGCGCCCGCCCCGTCGCTGAAGCCCGGCATCGCCTTCTCTAGCAAGCAGTTGCTGCAGTGGTCCATCGTGCTGCTCGGCGCGCACTTGAGTTTGACGGAGATCGTGCACGGCGGCGCGGCCTCGCTGCCGGTGATGCTCGGAACCTTTGTCGTGGTGCTCGTGCTCGCGTACGTTGTCGGCGGCGCGCTCGGGCTCGATCGCGATCTGCGCCGTTTGCTCGGCGTCGGCACCGCGATCTGCGGCGGCTCGGCGATCGCGGCGCTCTCGAGCGTGATCGATGCCGACGCGGCCGATATCGCCTACGCGCTCGGAGCGGTCTTTCTCTTTAACGTCGTCGCGGTGATCTTGTTCCCGCCGCTCGGGCACCTGATGCACCTTTCGCAGTCGGCGTTCGGGCTGTGGGCGGGCACCGCGATCAACGACACGTCGTCGGTCGTCGCCGCGGCCTTCGCGTTCGGACATCAGGCCGGCACGTCGGCCGTGATCGTGAAACTCACGCGCACGACGCTCATCGTGCCGCTCGTGCTCTTCTACGCATGGCGGCGCGTGCGCGAAGCGCGCGACGGCGAACGCGTCGATCTGCGCTCGATCATGCCGTGGTTCATTCTCTGGTTCCTAGCTGCCGCAACGCTCAATTCGTTCGGATTGATTCCGGCGATGCTGCAGGAGCCGCTGCAGCAACTCGCGCTCTTCGCGATCGTCGTCGCGCTCGCGGGCGTGGGACTTGGTACCGACGTCGCCAAGATCCGCAGCGCCGG
>JAGWSR010000087.1 GCA_028869385.1 bacterium | reverse complement strand
GCGGAGTTGCTTGCGTGCGGGGTGCCCGCGAAGCTCTCCGAGACCGCGGGCACCTACGTGTGCAATCACGTCTTCTACGGGCTGCTTCATCGCATCGCGACGCGCTCGCCGAACCTGCGCGGCGGCTTCATTCACGTGCCGTCGCTCGCGACGCTCGACGCACCACGAGTCGCGCAGGCGCTCGCGCGGGCGATCGCTGTGACGTTGGAGCGTCGCTGAGCGCCGTTACGATTCGCGAGGAGGAGTCGGATGAGTGCACGCCCGATGCGGCCGTTTCCGTAGGCGGCCATGTGGTCAGGTTATTGAGTCCCTAACCGGGGCCGTCGCCTCCGGGCGCGCATGAATAGTCGAGCGTGGTGCTGCAGACGATGAAATCCTCGCGCGTCTTTGCTTTCGTGATGCGCAGATGTGCGCTCTCGGGCGGAACGTCGTTGGACGAGAGCGTGAGCGTGTAGAGCCCCGGGCGCAAGCCGCGTACGGCGTAGCTGCCATCGCTCTTCGTGGTCGCCTTCGCGTGGCTGGGGCCGCTCAGGACGATATGAACGCCCGCAATCGCTTGGCCGGTCGTGCGATCGGTGACGTGGCCCACGAGAACGGCCGCTACGAATGCAGCGGCCGTCGAGAGATGTTGGAGACGCATCGGCCTACGAACGCTTGAGCTCGACGCCGAGCGGCGCGAAGCCGGAGGACGAGGTCGCGACCGCGGCGTGCATCGTGCTGAGGCGAATGCGGCGGTTGCGGTAGTCCACGTTGCGCACGGAGACTTCGACCTTCTCGCCGATCTCGTACTCGTCGGGATTCGCTTCGCGATCGGAGAGGCTGCCGATGACGCCGGGAGCGATCTCGACTTCGAGGCGCGGCTCCTTGGCGATGACGGTACCTTCGACGACGTTGCCCGAACGCAGCAGTTCGGCGTGATCGCGCCAGGGATCGGCGAGCGCGGCCTTGCGCGAGGCCGAGATCTTCTTGCCGCCCTGATCGATGCGCATGATGCGCACCGCGAATTCGTCGCCGACGTTCACCACGTCGGTCGGCTTATCGACGCGCTCGAACGCGAGCTCACCGATCGGCACGAGCGCATCGACGCCGCCGAGATCGACGAACGCGCCGAAGTCGGCCATGCGCACGACCTTCGCACTGCGCTCTTCGCCGACGTGCAGCGATTGCAGCAGCGCCGCGCGCGACACGCGCCGCTCCTCTTCGAGCGCGCGGCGGTGCGAGACGACGAGTCGCTTGCGCTTCTCGTCGACTTCGATGACCTTGAGCGGTACCGTCTGATTGACGAGCGTGGCAAGCGGCGTGCCCTTGGCGACGCGCGTCTGCGACGCCGGAAGGAACGCGCGGTAGCCCTCGACGTCGGCGAGCAGTCCGCCTTTGATTTCGGACTTGATGCGCCCGTTCAGCGTTTCGCCGGAATCCTTGGCGCTCGCCACGCGCTGCCAGGTCTCGGCGGCGCGCTTGCGGCCTTCTTCGGCGGCTTTCCGTGCGGCGAGCTGCTCGGGCGTCGGTTCGGCCGGCGCGACGGGGGGCTCGGCGACGACGGCGGTTTCGGCGGCTACCGCGGGTTCGGCGGCCTCCGCGTTAGCCGCGGCCTGCGCGGCTTCGGCGTGGACTTCGGTGGCCTCGGGGGTCTCGGGGACCTCCGGGCTCGCGGGCGCCGTTTCGACCGCGACGGGCAGGTCGAGCGCGAGGGGCGTCTCGACGGGGTGCAGCTCTTCGGTATTCATGGTGCGTTCTCGCAAAAAAGGAAACCTCGAACGCACGAGATTTCCACTAGGAAAGATGACATGCAGGGGTACCACGCGAGCGGGGTCGCCTCCTGGGCCGAACGGCCCGCATGCCTTGTATGTGACAGCAAGGCAAGGGGCAACCTGCAGTCTAACCCTCCCTTTGTGGAGGGTCCTACCGTGCAAATTGCTCGCATCTCAAGCGTCGCGCGCGCCTTGGCGTACGCGTGTGTCGGAGCGCTCGCGCTCCTCGTGCCGGCTGGTGCCGGTTCCGCCGCACCGGCAACCTCGCCGACGAGTGTGCTCGCGTGGCGCAATATCGGACCGTGGATCGGCGGCCGCGTGGTCGCCGTCGCGGGCGTCCCGGGCTCGCCCAACCGTTTCTACATGGGCGGCGTCGATAGCGGGGTCTGGGAGAGTACCGACTACGGCCTCACCTGGAAGAATCTGACCGACGGGCGCTTTCCGGTTACGAGCAACAGCATCGGTGCGATCGCCGTCGCGCCGTCGAATCCCAAGATGCTCTACGTCGGCACCGGCGAGAGCGACATTCGCGGCGACGT
>JAGWSR010000086.1 GCA_028869385.1 bacterium | reverse complement strand
GCAGCGCCTCGCCGATCGCATCGCGAGCATCTTCGTTCCCGCGATCCTCGGAATCGCGCTGGTCACGTTCCTCGGCTGGCTTCTGACGCACCACGCATGGAGCGACGCGCTGATCGCCGCCGTCGCCGTCCTCGTCGTGGCCTGCCCCTGCGCGCTCGGGCTCGCGACGCCGACCGCCATCATCGCGGGAATCGGCGTGGCCGCGCGCCGCGGCGTGCTCTTCAAAGATGCGAGCGTACTCGAACGATTCGCGCGCGTGCGGAGCGTCGTGTTCGATAAGACGGGTACCCTGACGCGCGGAACGTTCGCGCTGCTTGCATCGTCATCGGATGACGCGCTCGCACTCGCCGCGTCGCTCGAGAGCGTCTCGACCCATCCGCTCGCCCGCGCGATCGTCGCAGCCGCGCGCGAGCGCGGCGTCGCGACACCCACGGCGCGAGACGTGCGCGCGACGCGCGGCCTCGGCATCGCCGGGAGCATCGGCGACGACGACGTGCTCGTGGGAAATGCCGCCTTTCTCGCGCAGCACGGGCTCACGACCGACGAACGCGATGATGGCGCGACGCACGTCTTCGTGGCGCGCGCCGGGACGCTCGTCGGCACGCTCTCGCTCGGCGACGCCCTGCGCGACGACGCCGCACGAACGGTCGCAGCACTGCGCGCTCGCGGCGTCGCGACGATGCTCGTGAGCGGCGATGCGCAGGGGCCGGTCGCGGCGGCGGCGCGCGCGGCGGGCATCGAGCGCTGGTACGCGCGCACCTCGCCCGAAGGCAAAGCCGAACTGCTCTCCGAGTTGCACGATCGCGGCGAACGCAGCGCGTTCATCGGTGACGGCATTAACGACGCACCCGCGCTCGCGACGGCCGACGTCGGCATCGCCATGGGCTCCGGCACGGCGGTCGCACTCGAGACGGCGGGGGCGGCGATCCTCTCAAACGATCCGGCGGCGGTCGTCGACGCACTCGACATCGCGCGCGCGACGCTACGTACGATCGCGCAGAATCTCTTCTGGGCGTTCGCTTACAACGTCGTGCTCGTACCGCTCGCGGCGTTCGGCATCGTGCAGCCGATCTTCGCGGCGGCGGCGATGGGACTCTCGAGTCTCTTCGTGGTCGGCAACTCGCTGCGTCTCGCGCGTCGCCGCTAGACTATGCGGCCGCGCGCCGGTCCACGAGCGTGAGCGCGACCAGACCCACGACGATGAGCAGCATTCCCGTCGCGGAGAGACGGGTCGGTGCTTCACCCAATTGCGCCCACGCCGCAAGCACGCCGACCACGGGATTCGCGAGCGTTCCCATGCTCGCGTCGCGTGCGGGCAACGCATCGAGGATGAAGATCCAGAGTGCGTAGGCAAGCGCCGTCGCGAGCAGCACGTTGTATGCGACGGCAAACGCAAACGGCGCGTTCCACACGGTCGGATGCGAAGGCACGACGAGCGCGACCACCACGAGCGCGGCGCCGCCAAAGAGCATCTGCCACATCGTGAGCCCATACAGATCGACCGCCGCACGTCGCTGCAGCATTTTGGTGAGAATGATGCCGACGGCCCACGCCAGGCCGGCGAGCACCGCGAGAATTTCAGCAAGGCCGATGCCGCGCAACGGCCCGACCATGCACGCGACGCCCGCGAACGCAACGAAGATCGCCGCGCCCTGGGGCACGTTGATGCGCTCGCCGAGCACCGGCCACGCGATGAGGCTCACCCAGAGCGGCATCGTGTAGGCGAGCATCGCAACCTGTCCCGCTCCCGCCGTCACCACCGCGAAGGTGACGAGTCCGACGAACGCCGCGGTCTGAAAGATGCCGATCCAAAAGAACGCAGCGGGAAACTGCGGTCGCAACGGTTTGCGTAGCGCGAGCGCGACGAGCGCAAGCGCGATGCCGCCGCCGAACGTGCGCAGCGCGGCGAAGACGAACGGAGACGCGCTCTCCACGGCTACCTTCATCACGACCCAGTTGTAGCCCCAAATGAAGGCGAGCACGACGAGCGCGATGACCGCTGCGCCGCGGCGATTACCGATGGCTTGCACGCCGCAAGCGATCCATGATCGCGATACCGATTCCCTCTAAGGGCACGGGCTGCGCGTCGATGCGCGACGCACCGAGCGCATCGAGTTCGTGCAGATCGAGAAAGAGGTTTGCCGCCGCCTCGCGCAGGTCGCCGGATGCGCTGAGCACGCGCGACGCGCGGTAGCCCGGAACCGCCTCGCGAAACGCGAGTTGTACCGCGTCGGCGCGTTCGGCGTACGCGACCTCGCTCGGCTCGACGACGCGAATCGGCGTGCGCGGAGCGTAATGCTGGGGAAGTCGCCCGGGAGCGAGCGGTTTCGCGCGATCGGAGAGCTCGCGCGCGAGCGGTCCCACGATCTCCTCGATCGCATCGAGCGCAATCGCGCCGTAGCGTAGGAGCGTCGGCTCCGGCTCGACCATCACGATCGTGGACTCCACGCCATGCTCGGTCGCGCCGCCGTCGAGGATGAGATCCACGCGGTCGCCGAGCATCCGCGCGACGTGTTCGGCGCGGGTGGGGCTTAGATATCCGAACGGATTGGCGCTCGGCGCCGCGAGCGGAATCCCGGCCCGCTCGATCAGCGCGCGCGCCACCGGGTGCGCGGGCATGCGCACCGCGACGCTCTCCAATCCCGACGTCACGAGATCGGGTACGTCGGCCGTCTTGCGCAAGACGAGGGTGAGCGGTCCGGGCCAGAAGCGCTCGATGAGGGCGCGCGCGAGATCGGGAACGTTCACCGCCACGCGGTTCAGCATCGCATCGTCGGCGACGTGCACGATCAACGGATCGAACGTCGGACGCGCTTTGATCTCAAAGATACGCGCGACCGCCCGTGCATCGAGCGCGTTCGCGCCAAGCCCGTACACGGTCTCGGTCGGAAACGCGACGACCGCGCCGTCACGCAGGAGCGCGGCGGCGCGGTCGATCGTTTCGGTGGTCGCGGGCAGAACCGTCATCGCTTGCGAAGGTTCGCGCGCGGCGGGCTACGTCATGCCGTCGACGATCAGTGCGATTGACGGCGCGTGATCGAATTGAGCTCGACCTGCACGATCGTGCCGCCGGGCACCGAGACGTCTTCGCGATTGTTCTTCGCGAGGAGGAAGCCGCCGGCCGCACCGACGATGCCGCCGCCGCTCAGGTGAAAGAGCGTCTTGCCGATCATGTTGCCCACGAGCATGCCCGCGAGCGCGCCGCCGGCTTCCTTGAGCGTATTGTTCTTCGTATCGACCTTCATCTTGGTGACGGTCGAGTTGACCGAGTAGGTCGCGCCGCTCGTCGTCACCAGTTCGGTGAAGCGGAACGCGATTTTTCCGGGGCGACCTTGGCCGGCTTTCTGCACGCTCGACACGTAGCCGTAGAGCTTGCCCCGCACGACCGAACCGCTGCCGTCATCGTTGGTCACGTTGTTGAGCACGACCGACTCACCGACGTGCGCGGTCTTACTCGAATACCCTTGGGTGATCGTCCCATTGAGCAGGGTGCCGGTCGTCAGCGCCGCCTGCGCCACGAGCGTTGTGGCGACGAGCACGGCAGCGAACGTCCCGCTCGCGATGCGAAACCGCATATCCTGATCCTCTCCGAAAAAGCAAAAAGGGTTCTTGTAGGAACCCTTTACCCAGCTCTCCGGCGTTTGCCTACTGAACGGCGTAAACCGGGACTTTTCCCTTGATCAGCGAGATCTTGATCGTCTCGTTGGCCTTCACTTTGCTGAAGTCCACGCCGCCGGCGGCGACGAGCGTCGTCTCCACGCCGTTGTTCATCATCACGAGCGCGTGCTGCGGATCCTGAACCTTTTCGACTTTGACGACGTACGTGCCGTCGGGAACGAGCGATGCATCCATTGCGGACGCCGAAGCGATGACCGGCGCGACGATCGCGGCCGAGAGCAGTACACCTGCAAGAACCTTACCCACGAAAACCCCTCCCAGAGCGATAGTGAATTGACGCGCCCTAGCATCGCGCCGAAGCAGGGGTTCCATCTACGACAGAAACGGCAAAATAGCCGAACTATGGCGAATCTTTACAGATTCTCTCTTGTCACGTTGATGTCGCCGCGTTCCGTCAGCATGAAGATCAGCGGTGCCTTTGGATCGTTTGCAAAGGCATTGTGGATCGCACCCTGCCCCGTGGAGAGATCGAAGTGCGCGCGCGTGCCCGGAGGCAGGGCGAGCGCGAGGGCCCCATTCGAAGACTCGAGGCGCACCTCTCGCCCGGACCAGCCGCTCGCGAGCGCGACGCTCACGCGCCCCGAGCCCGTCGTCGCCGCGATCGCCGAGCCGATACCGGAGGCAGCGATCGCGCCGTTATCGGCCTCGGCCGTCACGGGGGCCGAAGCGCCGAGGATCGAGATCGGCCCGTTCGCATTGTAGATCTGCACCGGCGCGCGCGCGTGCGCGATCGAAACGGCACCGGCGAATTCGCGCAGGTCAACGCGTAAACGAGCGGGGTAGCGGACCGTGTAGGTGTGGCCGCTGGGCGCGAACGGCAGCACGGAGCGAGCCGGGCCGGAGAGCGCGAGGTTCAAGCGCGCGCCCGTATGCGTCACCTCCACCTTCAGCGGCGGCGAACCCACGGGAGCGCTCCCGCTCACCGTGATGTTGGTCGCGCGGTCGTCGGGCGCGAGGGTGACGTCGCCCGTGACGTTCACACGAATCTCGGT
>JAGWSR010000085.1 GCA_028869385.1 bacterium | reverse complement strand
CGTGGCGCGGGCAACCTGCGGCGCGCTGCTCGCCGTCGGGGCAGCGGTCGCGACCGGCGCGGGCGTGTGCGGACGATCGGTCGGCGCGGCGGTCGGCACCGGGGGACGCGGGCTCGGGCGCGCGCTCGGCACGGTCGTCGGCACCGGGCTCGGCGCGGCCGTCGGCGGGATCTTCACCGTAACGGCCACGGCGACCGCGGTCGGCACCGAGGTCGGCACCGCGGGCAGATCGGGTTGCGGCTGGGTTTCGATGAGCGGCGCCGTGGGCTGCGCGGTCGGCACGACCGTGGCCTGCGGCAACGGCGAAGCCTGCGGCGGCGCGGACGGCACGATGTGCGAGAGCTCGGGCTTCTGGGGCGGCTGCGCTTGGTGCGGAGGCTGCGCGGCGGGCGCGTGATGCGCCGGCGCGATACGCGGCGCATGCGGCATCGGCGCGGCACGATGGGCGGCGACGGGCACCGAAGCGACGACCGGCACGCGCCGTTCGATCGTGACGAGCGTTCCGCCCGAAACGCTCTCGGTCGCGCCCTCTTGCGCGCTGTTGATCACGACAGAGAACAACAGGACCGCGAGGAGCGCGTGAAAGAGGAGCGACGCGAGCGTACTTCCCGCGAGCCGTTCGGGATAACGGCGATCGCGCGGATCACGTCTCCACATGCCAGGGCGTTAATGCGCTTAACGCTGCGCAGGAGCCTGCTGCACCCGCCGCGCAGAGCAGCCAATGAATGGATACCGTTTTACATAAACGCACGAAGATCGTCGCGACCGTCGGTCCGGCCTCGCGCGATGCCGACATCATGCGTTCGCTCTTCCTCTCGGGAGCGAACGTGCTGCGCCTAAATTTCTCGCACGGGACGCCCGCCGAGCACGCCGAGGTGATCGCGACCGCGCGCAAGATCTCAACCGAACTCGGCATCCACACCGCGATCCTGCAAGATCTTCCCGGCCCGAAGGTTCGCACCGGCGCGCTCGCCGACGATCTCGAATCGGTGCGTCTCGAGCGCGGCAATCGTTTCGTGCTCACCACGAAGGACGTGCCCGGTACGGCCGAGCGCGTGAGCGTGCAGTACAAAGCCCTGCCGAACGACGTCGCCGTCGGCAAGCGCATCTACTTGCAAGACGGCCAGATCACGCTGCGCATCACCGCGAAGAACGCGACCGAGATCGAGACGACGGTCGAGTTCGGCGGAGACCTGCGCTCGAAGCAGGGCATCAACTATCCCGACGGCTCGCTCAACATCACGTCGGTAACCGAGCGCGACTTCGAGTTCCTCGCGTTCGGACTCGAGCAGGGCGTCGACTACGTCGCGGTCTCGTTCGTCCGTAACGCCGACGACATCAAGCGCGTCAAGGCGTTCATGGCCGAGCGCGGCAAGAACGTTCCGGTACTCGCGAAGATCGAGAAGCACGAAGCACTCGACGATCTCGACAACATCATCGAAGCCGCCGACGGCATCATGGTCGCTCGCGGCGATCTCGGCATCGAGATTCCGCTCGAACAGGTGCCGCTGATCCAAAAGACGCTGATCGCCAAATGCAATCGCGCGAGCAAACCGGTCGTCACCGCGACGCAGATGCTCGAATCCATGACCTTCAATTCGAAGCCGACGCGCGCCGAAGTCGCCGACGTCGCCAACGCCATCCTCGACGGCACCGACGCGGTGATGCTCTCGGGCGAGACCGCGCGCGGCGCCTATCCCACCGAAGCGGTGCGCACGATGGCCGAGATCGCCTGCGAGGTCGAGAAGAGTTATCCGCACGCGACGCTGCGCGACCGTCGTCTGGCGGGCGTGAAGCCGACCGTCTCGACCTCCATCGCCGAAGCCGCGACGCGCGCGGCCGACGAGCTCGACATCCCCTACATCGTCACCGGTACGACGACCGGCAATACCGCGCACCATATCGCGGCATTCCGCCCGCGCGCACGCATCGTGGCGCTCACGCCGCACGCGGAGGTCGCGCGCCGACTCGCGCTCGTGTGGGGCACCGAATCGCTGATGATCGACCGCTATGCCTCGATCGACGTGCTGCTCTACATGACCGAGCAAAAGATGACGGAGGCCGGGCTAGTGCGGTCGGGCGACCTCATCGCGTTCACCACCGGAATGCCCGTCGGGGCCGGCGGCACCAATCTGTTGAAGGTGCACGCGATACCGTAGCTCGACGTCGCGCCGCAGCGCGCGCGCGATGCGGCGCAGCGTGAGCCACGCCACGACCCGCCCGAAGAGACGATCGTACGCACGACCCGCCGCCGCGAGCGGTGGGTCGTACGCTCCGGCAATGCGCATCCAGCTGCGCCGAAAGTGCGGGCGCACGCTGATGAGCCCGCGAAACGCGGGAAAGAGCTGCGGATGATCCGGCGTCCACTCGAAGGCGAGCGCGTCGTGACGCCGCGCGCGGTCGCTCGGATCGTCCACCATACTCCACTCGACGCGCACGCGTTCGCCAAAACCCCACATCGGTGAGACGACGAGCGTGCGCCGCTCGCACAGCGCGCTCGCAAGGTGCTCCGCGAGTGCCGAGAACGGCACGTCCACGAGCGTCGTCGCGCGAATCTGCGTGGACATCGGCTCAGAGACGGCGCTCGAAGCGTCCCGTCTTCTCTTCCAGTACGATGCGGTAGAGCGTCGCGGGCACCGTGCTCGCGCGTGGATGCGCCGACGCACCGGGGGGCCCGTCCTGGAGACGCGGTTCGAGGCGCTCGACCAGGAGCTCCATCGCGGCGCGCGCGCGCTCGCCGCGCAGCTCTTCGAAGAGCCCCCACGCGATCACGCTCTCCCAATTGGCGAGATCGTCCATGCGATCCACTTCGAAGCACACGTGCGGATTCTCGCGCATCATGTGCAGCTTCATCCCCTCGCCGCTGTGCGCGTAGATGGCTTCGCCGTCGTATGCGTAGGTGATCGGCACGACGTACGGGCGCGCGAACGCATAGGCGCCGATGCGACCGACGATGCTCTCGCGCAGCACGGCCTCGATCTCCCGCGGGCTCAACTCTCCGAGCATGCATCCTCCCGCACGCCAGCGTACCGCCGCGAGGCTCGTCTACGAAGAAAAAGTCGAGAACATGTCGAGAGGCGATCCCGCCACGGCCGACGCGAATTGTTCGAAGGTACACTGACGCGGACTCTTGTCGGGTCGCCAGCGCACGAGCTTCGCGCCGTCGCGAAAGCGATCGCCCGCAAGGTGATGGTAGTGAACCTCGACGATCAGGCGTGGCGCCACCGGAAACCACGCCTCCTCCACGAGCGGCTCGCCGAGATAGCGCACGTCTCCCGGGCGCACGCCCTCGAAGCCCGGCCCGCCCTCGATCTCGCGCAGCCGCTTGAGCAACGGGCTGCGCTCGCGCGTTTTGAACCCGCTCGTGTAACCGACGTAATGCAAGCGTCCGGCCGCGTCGTACAGCCCGAGAAGCAGCGCCCCTATCCCGTTGCGCTCGGCATTCAATCGGTAGCCGCCCACGACGCAGTCGGCCGTGCGCATGCGCTTGAGCTTGACGGCCGCCGCGCGCGTGCCCGACGCGTACGGCAGGTCCGCGCGCTTGGCCACGATGCCGTCGAGCGCGTCGCGCGTGCGAGCGAACCACTCCATCGCCTCCGCGCGCGAACGCGATTGCGGCGAGAGCAGCAACGGACTCGCGCTCGCGTGCCGCCGCATGAAGCGTTCGAGACGCATGCGGCGCTCATCGAGGGCGAGCGCCGTGCAATCCCCGATATCCTCGTCCACGAGGAGATCGAAGACCACGTACCGCGCCGGCGACTCCCGCGCCAGAGCGTGCGCGCGGCTGCGCGCCGGGTGGATCCGCTGCGCGAGCGCATCGTACGAGAGGCGCCCGTGCACCTCGACCATCACCTCGCCGTCGAGTACGAAGCGCGCGACCTGCAAGCGCCGCAGTTGCTCGACGATCTCCGGAAAGTAGCGCGTGAGCGGTTGTCCCGCCTTCGACTGCAGCGCGATCTCCGTGCGGTCGCGGAATGCGAGGCAGCGAAATCCGTCCCACTTCGGCTCGTACACCCATTGCGCTCCGAACGGCAGGCGCTCCGTCTCCGACGCTTCCATCGGCAGATACGGCGGCTCGATCGGAAGGCGCATCGTGCCTCCGATGGTAGCGTGCGCCGCACGCGCGCCTTAGAGGCCTTCGCCCCAACGCGCGAGGCCGAAGCGCCCGCGACCCGCGGGGTCGCGCTATCGCGCGGCGGCGGCTTGCCGCAGGAGCGCGCGCGCGTGTTCGAGCGCGGCGTCGTGCGCTTGCCCCGAGAGCATGCGCGCGAGCTCGGCCGCGCGCGCGTCGTCGCCCGCGATCGCGCGAACGCCGATCGTCGTCGCTCCGCCGCGCTCGTGCTTCTCCAGAACGTAGTGGGCGTCGGCCCACGTCGCTAACTGCGCGAGGTGCGTGACGCAGAGCACCTGCCCGCTGCGCGCGAGCCTCCCCAGGCGAGCGCCGACGGCCGTCGCCGTCGCGCCACCGATCCCGGCGTCGATTTCGTCGAAGACCAACGCGGTGCGCTCCCGCTGTGCGGCAAGCGCGACGACGAGCGCGAGCAGCACGCGAGAGAGCTCACCACCCGACGCCACACGCGCGAGCGGACGCAACGCTTCACCCGCGTTCGCGGCAAAGGTAAACTCCGCGGCCTCGGCACCGTCGGGCGCGATGCGCTCGTGCGGCGTGAAGGCCACGTCGAAGCGCGCGGAGTCGAGCGCGAGATCCTTGAGTTCGCTCACGACCGCTTTTGCGAGCGCCTTCGCCGCCTTCACGCGAATCGCCGTGAGCGTCGCCGCGACACGCGTGAGTTCGGATTCGGCCTGCGCGAGCGTCGCATGCGCCTGCGCGACGAGCGCGTCGCGCGATTCGTAGCGAGCGACGATCTCGCGCGCGCTCTCGGCGAACGCGAGCACCTCGCGCAGACTCGCGCCGTACTTACGCTTGAGGCGGTCGAGCGCGTCGAGGCGCGCGTTGATCGCGTCGAGCTCGGCTGGATCGTCCTCGGTCGCGTCGAGTTCGCGCGCGATGCGTGCGGCGAGCTCGTTGGCCTCGCTCTGCAGAGCCGCGGCCTGACTCGCCATCTCGCGTAGCGTCGTCCCGATCTCGGCGATGCCGTCGAGCGCGACGCTCGCGGCGCCGAGCGAGCTCGAAGCTCCACCGTCGTCACCCGCGAGCGATTCGGATGCGCTCCGCAGCGCGCTTGCGATGCGCTCCACGTTGTCGAGATAGCGGCGCCGCTCGCCGAGCCGTTCGTCCTCACCCTCTTCGGGTGCAGCATCCTCGATCTCGCGCAAGGCGAAGCGCGCGTCTTCGTAGCGGCGCAGCGCCTGGCGTTCGTCGCCATGCAGCGCCGCGAGCTCGCGCGCGCACTCGCTCGCGCGCTGGTGCGCCGCCACGACCGCCTCGCGAGCGAGCGCGGCGTCGCCGCCACCGAAGCGATCGAGCAACTCCAGGTGATAGGTCGGCGCGAGGAGCCGCTGCGCTTCGTGCTGGCCGACGATCTCCGCGATACCTTCGCCGATCTCGCGCACGTATGCCGCGGTCGCCGGTCGTCCGTTCACGCGCACGCTCGACTTGCCCGATTCGCTGATTTCGCGCGCGATCGTCGCGTCTTCGTCGGCATCCAACTCGAAGCCATCGTCGCGCAGACGCGCGCGCAGCGCCGCGTCGGGTTCGAACGTCAACGTAACCCGCGCGCGCGCGGCACCGCGACGCACCGCATCCGCGCTCGCGCGCGCCCCGAGCACGCAGCCGAGCGCGCCGAGAATCATCGTCTTACCCGATCCGGTCTCGCCGGTGAAGATCGTGGCACCCTCGGCAAAATCCACCTCGGCGTGCGCGATCAGCGCGTAGTCGCTGATCTCTAAGCGTCGCAGCATCGGTCGTTCTCCGTGCGTCGTTACCGCCCGGCGGCCTTGATGGAAACACCCCAGCGCATCTTCTGCTCGAGGCGCTCGAAGAAGCGCAATTTGCTCACCCGCGCGAAGCGCACGCGCTTGGGATGACGACGCACGCTCACCGTGCTATTCGGTCCGATCTCCGCGAGCACGTCGCCGTCGCACTCCAAGTGTGCGTGCGCCACCTCGGAGTCGCAGCCGATCTCGATGCGCGACCCCGCGGGCACGATGAGCGGGCGCGAGAAGAGCGTGTGCGGGAGGAGCGGCACGATGCCGAACGCATCCACGCGCGGCGAGATGATCGAGCCTCCCGCCGAGAGGAAGTAGGCGGTCGAACCGGTGGGCGTCGCGATGCAAATACCGTCGGCTGGGATGTCGGCGATGTGTTCGCTGTCGAGGCTCAAGCTGAAGGGCACGATGCGCGAGACATCGCCCTTGCGAACCACGACGTCGTTGAGCGCGAAGTAGGTGCGGCCGCCGTACTCGGCTTCGAGCGCGATGCGCTCTTCGACGAGCAATCCCGCATCGACCAGCGCGGGGAGGCTCGCGATGCGCGGATCGCCGTGATCGAGCTCGGTGAGGAATCCCAAGCGGCCGGTATTGATGCCGAGCAGCGGAGCGTCGAGCTCGGTCGCGACGCGCGCCGCGCGCAGTAGCGTGCCGTCGCCGCCGACGGTTACGAAGAGCGCGCTCTCTTCGGCGCGCACGCCGTCGGTCGCGAGATGCGCGACCTCGTGCTGCCCCTTCCACGTCGCGATCGCGTAGCCGTGCGCGCGGAAGGACGCGGCGATCTCCGCCGCAAGCGCGCGGGCGGTCTCGCGGTTCGTATCAACGTATAGGGTGATCGCCTTGCGCTCGATGGCGAGCTTGCTCATGCCGTCGTCCCTTCGCCGACAACGGCATCTATCCGTTCGTCGTCGAGCGGCACGCCGTGCGGAACGAACTCGCCGAGAAACTCGCGATTGCCCGCCGGACCAAGCAGGGGCGACGCGGTGAGCGCGATCATGGCGAGGCCGAGTTCGCGGGCGGCGTCGCGGACCTCGCGCAGAATCGCGCGATGCACGGCCGGATCGCGTACCACCCCGCCCGCGCCGAGCCGTTCGCGTCCGGCCTCGAACTGCGGCTTGACCAGCGCCACGATGCGCCCGTCGTCGCGCAGGTAGGCGCGCGCTCGCGCGAGGATCGTGCGCAGCGATATGAACGACGTGTCGATGACGATCAACGCGAACGGCTCGCCGAACGCGTCGTCGGGCAGATGGCGAAAGTTCGTCCGCTCCATCACCTGCACGCGCGGATCGTTGCGCAGCTTCCAGTCGAGCTGTCCGTAGCCCACGTCCACCGCGCAGACGTGCGCGGCACCGCGTTGCAACAGACAATCGGTGAATCCGCCGGTCGAGGCCCCGACGTCGAGCGCGCGCAGGTCGCGCACGTCCACGCCGAACGCATCGAGGGCATGGTCGAGCTTCTCGCCGCCGCGACTCACGAAGCGGCGCGGCTCGTCGATCGCGATCTCGGCATCGGCGCGCACGCTCTGTCCCGCCTTGCTCGCGGGAGCGCCGTTGACGCGAACGCGCCCCTCCATGATTAGGCTGCGCGCCTGCGAGCGCGTCATCCCGGTGCGCGCCGCGACGACCTCGTCGAGCCGTTCGGCCATCGCGGGGCTACGTGGGGGCGCTGTCGTTCATGGCGCGCTCCACCTGCTCTTGCGCGCCGCGCAGCAGCGTCTCGCACTCGCGGGCGAGCTGCTTGCCTTCTTTGAAGAGCTCGATCGCGCGGTCGAGTTCGACCTTGCCGCCCTCGAGTTCTCTGACGATCGCATCGATACGCTCGAGCTTCTGCTCGAAATTCGCCGGAACGCCGTTACTCATCGCGTACGCCTTCGACGCGCGCATCGAGCGTCCCGTGGCCCAGGCGCGCGCTGATTCGATCTCCCGGCCGCACCTCGCTCGCCGAGCGCAGCACCACGCCGTCGCGCTCGACGATCGCGTAGCCGCGCTCGAGCGGGCGCGTCGGATCCACGGCGTCGAGACGCGCTCCGGCATACTGCAGCGCGTGCAGCGCCGATTCGCGCCGCCGTACGATCAGCGCGTCGAGACGGGCGCCGAGCGGCTCGATGCGCGCGCTCCAACCCTGCAGCAACCTCGTCGGCAGCGTATCGAGTCGCGCTCGCATGCCGGCCAGCCGCTGCTGGCGCTGCGCGATGCGTGCCTGCGGGTTCTGTGCGTTCACGCGCCGCTCGAATTCATGAAAGCGGCGGGATGCCGAAGCGAGTCGAGATTGCAGCGTCGCGTCGAGCGCGAGCGTGCGCGCCTCGACGGTCTGCGAGCGCGTGCCGAGCAGGTCGCGCATCGCACGCTGCAGGTCGCGCTGCGCGACCGCGACGCGATCCGCGGCCGCGACCCACGGAGCGGCAATCGCCTCCGCCGCCTTCGACGGCGTGCCGAAGATCGCGTCGGCGACGTCGTCGGCCAAGTGGTGATCCTCTTGATGTCCGATCGCCGTGATCACCGGTACGCCGGAGCGCGCGATCGCGCGCACGACCGGTTCGAGGTTGAACGCGAATCGGTCCTCGAACGAGCCTCCGCCACGGGTGACGACGATCACGTCGGGATTACGGCACACCGCCTCGTCGATCGCTTCGGCGATCTCGATCTCGGCGCCGCCGCCCTGCACGCGCGTCTTCACGAACGAGACGCGCACGAACGGCGCCTTCGTATGGATCGTTTGCAGAAAATCTTTCGACGCGTCGCTGCCTTCCGACGAGACGAGCGCGACGTGGTGCACGAAGCGCGGGATCGCACGCTTGCGCTCCTGCGCGAAGAGTCCCTCGGCGCGAAACCGCTCGCGCAACGCTTCTACCTGAGCGAAGAGCGCGCCGACCCCGCCCGCCGGAAAGACGTCGTCCACGACCAACTGATAGCCGCTGCGCTCGCGGTAGAGTTTGACGGTGCCCAGCGCGACGACGGCCATGCCGTCGCGCAACTCGGGTAAGCGCGCGAGCGTGCTCTGCCACACGATGCACGAGAGCACGCCGCCGCGATCTTTCAGCGTGAAGGTGCGATGGCCGCCGCTGATCGTCTTCATCCCCGAGATCTCGCCGGAGATGGCGGCATTTTTGAAGGCAGGCTGCCGATCGAACCACGTCGCGAGGCCGTTGGTAAACTCCGCGACCGTGCGAACCGTAACGTCGGGCGGGAGCGTTCGCATCAACGCTGCGTCGGCTGTACCGAGGGCGAGGCTTTGGGCAAGGGTTTGGGCGAGGCACCGGCGTCGAGCGGCACGTACGTGGTGCCGTCGCCGACCGAGTTCGGCGGCTGCGTGCCCTGCGGCGCGACGGTATCGACCGGTGCGAGCGTCGCGGCGGCGCTCGCGGAGGGCTCGGGTGCGAGCGTCGGCGCGCTCTGCGTGCGCGCCGCGCATCCGCCGTCGGTGGGCTGTGTGCCGTTCAGGAAGAGCTCGGTCGCGCCCGTGCACGAACGCACCTTCACCACTTCGTCGCTCGGGAAGACAAAATCGTGCTTGGGCGTCTTGGCGAGCGCGGCGCGCATGAAACGCGCCCAGATGCGCGCGGGGATGTCACCGCCGTACGATTCGTACATCCGCGAGTAGTCGTCGTTGCCGAGCCACACCGCGGCGACGAGGTCGGGCGTGTAGCCGACGAACCACGCGTCGCGAAAGTCGGAGGTGGTGCCCGTTTTGCCCGCGGCCGGACGCCCGATGATCGCGTTCGGATAGCCCGTGCCGTGATTGATCACGTCTTCGAGCATCGAGGTCATGAGGTACGCGGTGCCCGCGCTCACCACTTCGCTCGCCTGCGGATACTCGTCGTCGAGCACGTTATTGCCGAGCGAATCCTTCACCACGCGGATCGCCGACGGATCGATATGGATGCCCTGGTTCGCGAGCGTCGCGTAGCCGGTCGCCTGATCGAGCGGGGTCACGACCGACGAACCGAGCGCGAGCGAGAGGTTCGCCTCGAGCGGTGCGGTGACGCCCATGCGGTGCGCGTACTGGATGACTTTGTCGAGTCCGATCCGGTCGGCGAGTTTGACCGCGACGACGTTGCGCGAGAGCGCGAGTGCCGTGCGCAGCGTGATCGGCCCCATGAAACGATTGTCGTCATTCATCGGGTACCACATCGTACCGTCGCCCATCGGGTATCCCACGCGCGAATCGTCCATGATGGTGCTCGGCGACAGGCCGGAGTCCATCGCGGCGGTGTACACGTAGACTTTGAACGACGAGCCGGGCTGGCGATGTGCCTGCCACGCGCGATTGAATTGATTGTCGAGCGAGAAGCCGGCGCCGCCGACCATCGCGACGATCTCGCCGGTGCGCGGTTCGATCGCCACGAGCGCGGCTTCGTGCGCGTTGACGCCCTCGGCCTTCGCGCGCGCGATTCCCCAGCTCACCGCCTCCTGCGCGACCTGCTGCATGTGCTCGTCGAGCGAGGTGTAGACTTGGAGCCCGCCCTCCTGCACCGCCTGACGCCCGAAGAGCTTGTCGAGCTGCGCGATCACGTAGGTGGTGTAGTAGGGATAGAGATACCCCTGCAGGCCCGGAGCGCGTTCCTTGCTCAACCCGAGCGGCGCCGCTTTCGCGGCATCGGCCTGTGCCTGCGTGATGTATCCGCTCTCCACCATACGGTCGAGCACGTGGTGCTGCCGCTCGCGCGCGAGCTCGATATTGACGAAGGGCGAGTAGTCGGAGGGTGCGGCGATCACGCCGGCGACGAGCGCGGCTTGATTGAGCTTGATCTTTTGGATGCTCTCGCCGAAGTACGTGTGCGAGGCCGCATCGACACCGTAGGCACCCGAGCCGAGATAGACGATGTTGAGGTATCGTTCGAGGATCTCGTCCTTGGTGTAGTAGCGCTCGATCTCCATCGCGAGCAGCGCCTCTTGAATCTTACGCGAGATCGAGACCTGATCGTTCAGAAAGAGTTTGCGCGCGAGTTGCTGGGTGATCGTGGAGGCGCCCTGAAACTGTTGGTGCGTCAAATCCGCCACGCCGGCGCGCAGGATGCCGCCGAAGTCCACGCCGTGGTGATAGTAAAAGTTGTGGTCTTCGTTCGCGATCACCGCCTCGCGCATCACGAGCGGAATGCGGGCGAGCGGCACCCACACGCGATTCTCTTTGTACACCGAGGCCAGGAGCGTGCCGTCGCGAGCGAAGATGCGCGTCGAGCTCGCCGGCTGATAGTCGGCCATGCGGCTGATGTCGGGCAGGTTACGCGAGTACGCGGCGACGATGCCGGCGACGGTACCCGCGCCGAAGAGCACGAGCAGGAGCAGGGTAACGAGGACGCCGCGCAGCGCGCGCGGCATCGGCTTACGAACGCGCGGCTTCTTTCGCGATCGCATTCAATACGCCGTTGACGTAACGGTTCGACTCTTCGGTCGAGAATTTTTTGGCCAGCTCGACCGCCTCGTTGATGACGACGGCGGCCGGGGTATCGGGATGCGCGTGCAGTTCGAAGACTCCCATCTCGAGGATCAAACGGTCGAGCGTCGGCAAACGTTCGATCGTCCATCCCTCCAAACGCGGCGCGAGCAAGGCGTCGGCGGTCGGCGCGTGATCGAGCGTCCCGAGCACGAGGTCGCGCACGAAGGCGCGGTGCTCGCTATCCGCGCGTTCGCCGACGAGTTCGTCGAGCGCGTCTCCCGGATCGCGATGCCCGACGACGATGGCATAGAGCGCCTGCAGCGCCTGTTCGCGCCCTTGACGACGTGACGCCATGCTTAGCGCTCCGCCATCTGCGTGAGCAACTGGGGTAAAAAGCCGATATCGTAGCGGCCTTCGCGGAATTGCGGGGTCGCGAGGATCTCGAGACACTGCTGGATCGTCGTATTGACGCCGTCCACGACCGTCTCGCGCAGCGCGCGCTCCATGCGCGCGATCGCCGCCTCGCGGCTCGCACCGAAGGCGATGATTTTGGCGATCATCGAATCGTAGTACGGCGGCACCATCGCTCCCGAGTACACGTGCGTGTCGACGCGGACGCCCGGCCCGCCCGGAAAGACCACGCGCTGCAGCGTTCCCGCCTGCGGCGCGAAGTTATTGCGCGGGTCCTCGGCGTTGATGCGGCACTCGATCGCGTGACCGCGCAGTTGCAGATCCTTCTGCTCGTAGCCGAGCGGCTCGCCCGCCGCGACGCGAATCTGCTCCTTGACGAGATCCACGCTGTACACCATCTCGGTCACCGG
>JAGWSR010000084.1 GCA_028869385.1 bacterium | reverse complement strand
TCGTCACGCCGGTCTGCGCGATGCGGAAACGCACGCCCGGCGGCTCGTCCATCTGACCGAAGACGAGCGTCGTCTGCGCGAGAACGCCCGACTCTTTCATCTCTTGCCAGAGGTCGTTGCCTTCGCGCGTGCGTTCGCCGACGCCGGTGAAGACCGAGAAGCCCTTGTGCACGTTCGCGATGTTGCGGATCAGCTCTTGAATGAGAACCGTCTTGCCGACGCCCGCGCCGCCGAAGAGTCCGACCTTACCGCCGCGCGTGTACGGCGCCATGAGGTCGATGACTTTGATGCCGGTCTCGAAGAGCTTCGGCGTCGGATCCTGCGACTTGAAATCGGGAGCCGGACGGTGGATCGGCCACTCGGCCGCGGCTTTGATCGGCTCGTTCGAGTCGATCGCTTTGCCGAGGACGTTGAAGATGCGTCCGAGCGTGCCTTCGCCGACGGGAACCTTGATCGGTCCGCCCGTCGCGGTGACGGCCGCGCCGCGCATGAGACCGTCGGTCGATCCCATCGCGAGGCAACGCACCTGATTGTTGCCGAGTTCGTCTTGAACTTCGAGCACCAGATCGCGCGCCTGCATCGCGGTACCGCCGAGCTGCATGCCCGAGGCCGCGCCGTTCGACGTCGCCTTGTTGTCTTCGTTCACGCGCACGGTCAACGCGTCGTTGATCTTCGGCAGGGTCTCCGGCGTGAATTCGACGTCCACGACGTTACCGAGCACTTGCACAACTTTACCGGTGGCCATTTTCAACTCTTCCTTTATTTAGTCCTGAGCCTGTCGAAGGGAGCCTGTCGAAGGACTGTGTGCCAGCATCAACCGTTGACGAGCGCTTCCGCGCCGCCGACGATCTCGAGCAGTTCTTTGGTGATCGCGGCCTGACGCGCGTTGTTCATCTGAATCGTCAGTTCGTCGATGAGTTTGCCCGCGTTGTCCGTCGCGTTGTTCATCGCCAGCAGCTGCGCTGCGAAGAATGCCGCGTCGGTCTCGAGCATCGCCGAGAAGATCGTAAATTCGAGGTACTTCGGCAACAAACGCGAGAGCACGAACTCCGGCGACGGCGCAAACTCCACCGCCCCCTTCGCCGTGCCGGTCTGAGACGCGTTCGTGTCATCCTGAGCTTGTCGAAGGACGATCGGCACCAGCGCCCGCGTCTCGGGCTTCTGCGAGAGCATCGAGATGAGCTTCGGCGAGATCAGCGTGATGTGCGAAATCTTGCCGGCGACGAAATCATCGGTGACGCGATGCGCGACTTCGCGCGCGGTGTCGATCTTGGCACCGGCGTTGAGCGCCCACGCCGGGTGATCCGGATGGCCCGAACGGCGCACGAAGTTGCGCGCCTTGTTGCCGACCGAATACCACGCGACCTGGGGATTCGCACGCACGAAGAGTTCGCCCGCGCGGATGATGTTCGAATTGAAGGCGCCCGCGAGGCCCTTATCGGCCGTCATCAGGATGACGCCGTGCGGCGCGTTCGCGTTGCCCGGCTTCATGAACGGATGATCCACGCTCGAAACGCTCGCCATCAGATCGCGCAGCATCTCGCCGAGCGTGTCCGCGTAGGGACGCGCCTCTTTTTGCGCCTGTTCGGCACGGCGGATCTTGGCCGCGGCGACTTGCTTCATCGCCTTGGTGATCTGCTGCGTGTTCTTCAGCGAGCGAATCCGCTCGCGAAGATCCTTTACGCTCGGCATCTACCTAAAAGCTCTTGGTGAACTCGGTGAGTGCGGTGTTGAGCTTCTGCTTCGTGTCGTCCGAGAGTTGACCCGAGGCGGCGATCGCCTGCGGAACTTCGGCGTACTTGTCGTGGAGGTACGCGATGAACGCCTTCGCCCAGTCCTGCAGACGCGCGGTCGGCACCTCGTTCACGAAGCCGTTCGTGGCGCCGTAAATGATCGCGACTTGGTCTTCGGTCGCCTGCGGCTGATACTGCGGCTGCTTGAGCAGTTCGGTGAGCTTCTCACCGCGCAGGAGCTGCATCTGGGTCGACTTGTCGAGATCGCTCGCGAGCTTCGCGAAGGCCGCGAGGTCGCGGTACTGCGCGAGTTCGAGTTTAAGCGGACCCGCGACGCCCTTCATCGCCTTCGTCTGCGCCGAACCGCCGACGCGCGAGACCGAGAGACCGACGTTGACGGCGGGGCGGATGCCCTGGAAGAAGAGTTCCGGCGTCAGGTAGATCTGGCCGTCGGTGATCGAGATCACGTTGGTCGGAATGTACGCCGAGAAGTCGCCGGCCTG
>JAGWSR010000083.1 GCA_028869385.1 bacterium | reverse complement strand
GATATGGTCATAGCCAGGGGCGACATCGGTAGTCAGGGGCCCAAGGGTATAAAACGGCGCTTCATGGCAGGCAGACAACTGCTTGTCCATATTCTCCTTGATCAAATGCATGGGCACATGCCCCGGGCCTTCGATCATCACCTGCACATCGTGCTTCCAGGCGATCTGCGTGAGTTCGCCGAGCGTCTCCAGTTCGCCGAACTGCGCGGCGTCGTTCGCATCGGCGGTGCAGCCCGGCCGCAATCCGTCGCCGAGCGAGAACGCCACGTCGTACGCCTTCATGATCTCGCAAATCTCTTCGAAGTGCGTGTAGAGGAAGTTCTCCTCGTGATGCGCGAGGCACCACTTCGCCATGATCGAACCGCCGCGCGACACGATGCCCGTCACGCGGTTCGCCGTGAGCGGCACGTAACGTAGAAGCACGCCCGCGTGGATGGTAAAGTAATCCACGCCCTGCTCGGCCTGTTCGATCAACGTATCGCGGAAGAGCTCCCAGGTGAGTTCCTCGGCTTTGCCGTTCACCTTCTCGAGCGCCTGATAGATCGGCACCGTGCCGATGGGGACCGGTGAGTTGCGCATGATCCACTCGCGCGTCTCGTGGATGTTCTTGCCGGTCGAGAGATCCATGACGGTATCGGCGCCCCAGCGCGTCGCCCACGTCATCTTATCGACCTCTTCTTCGATCGTCGAAGCGACCGCGGAGTTGCCGATATTCGCGTTGATCTTTACGTGGAATCCACGCCCGATGATCATCGGTTCGCTCTCGGGATGGTTGATGTTCGCGGGAATGATCGCGCGACCGCGCGCGACCTCGTCGCGCACGAAGTTCGGATCCATGCCCTCGCGCAGCGCGACGAACTCCATCTCGGGCGTCACGATCCCCTTGCGCGCGTAGTGCATCTGCGTCACGTTCGCACCGGGCTTCGCGCGGCGAATCGCGCGGGTGCCGGTGAAACGGATCGCGTCGAGTTCTTGCATCGCTTCGCGGCCGCGGCGGTAGATGGAGGTTGGCTTCTCGAGCACGTCGGTATCGTTGCGCGCCTCGATCCACGCGGCACGCATCGCCGGGAGCCCGCGCCGCACGTCGAGATCGGCGCTCGGATCGGTGTACGGGCCGCTCGTGTCGTACACCGCGTGTGCGGTACCGTCGGTGAGCGCGATCTCGCGCATCGGCACGCGGATCGAGGGATCGGAGCCCTCGAGATAGATCTTGCGCGAACCCGCGGTGGGCGGAGCGGTCATGGCCATGGGAAACGTCTCCTTTCCTACGCCGGCATTACCCGGGTCAGGTGTGGCGGTCGGCGCGTGAGCGCCCTCTCAGCCTGCAGCGCAAGCTCCCGCAATGGAAGACCACTACGACGCGAGGGACGTGGACACTTTTTGGACGGGCTTCGCGTAGCCTTGGACGCAGGTACCGAAAGCAGCCAATCGAACGCCAACGATGGGGCGAGTTACGTCGGCCCGTCCTTTTCGCGATGCGAGGAAGAGACGAATGAAACGCACGACCGCCACGTTACTCACGGCGCTCCTGGTCGCCGCCCCGATCACCGCGTCGCCGGCCGGCTCCGACAAGCTGCTGACGAATATCAAGGGTAGCGTGAGCTACGGACCCCAGAAGACCCCGACGAAGACGCTCCCGCGCAACGTTCAGATCGCGCTCAACGATAGCGACTACGCGGCGACCGGCGCCAATTCGGAGGCCTCGATCGTGCTTCCCGACAGCTCCAAGGTGCTGATGGGCGCGAACAGCAGCGTGCAGCTCGTCTCCTTCGATCGCACGGATATCGCCAACGCGAAGTTCATCGTCGTCGGAAAGATCCGCTTCAGCGTCGCCCATCCGGCCGGCGCACGCGCCAATTACACGTTCCAGACCGGCACCGGCCAGATCGCGGTTCGCGGTACCGTGGGCGATATCTCCGCCAACGCGAACGGACTGCAAGTCAACGTGTACGAGGTTTCGAATCCGGCACTGCCCGTGCAGGTGACGCTCGTCAACGGCCAGGTCTTCACGCTCGCGGCCGGACAATCGCTGGTCGCTACGGCCGTCGCAGGGGCGATTACCGCATCGGTGACCGGCCTCTCGCAATCGCTCTTCACGCCCTTCAGCGAACTCGGCGCGCCGGCGAACGCAAGCTCGCTCGGCATCAGCGCGGCGACGACCACGGCGGGCGCCGCGGCCGGATCCGCGGTGACCACCGCCGCCGCCGCCGTCGGCGGTGCCGCCGCCGTGACCACCGTGGTGCAGAACTCCAATAAGGCGCAGAGCACCCCGACGCCGCAACCGACCGCGACGCCGACGGTCGCGCCGACGGCAACGCCGACCAGTGCGCCGACGGCAACGCCGACCAGTGCGCCGACGGCAACGCCGACCAGTGCGCCGACGGCGACGCCCACGGCAACGCCGACTTCCGCGCCAACGGCCACGCCTACCGTCGCTCCGACGGCGACGCCGGTGCCGACGCCCGCTCCCACGCCGACCTCGACCAGCGTCCCGATCGGGGTGAGCCGCACGCCGGTCGCGCCGCCGAACGCTCCGACGCCGCCGCCCCCGGCTCCGATGCCCGTCCCGCACCCCCCGATGCCGGCACCGCCGACGGGGCGCACCATGCCGACGCTGCCGCACATCCCGGGTGCACGCCCGAGCCCGCGGCCCTAGCGGCGAGGCGCGGCCGACCGCGCTCCCGTACCTAATCCTCGGCGGCGCCCAACTCGCAGTTGGCGCCGCCGGCATTTTTGCACGCCTCGCGCTAACCGGCGCGGGCGCCCTCGCCGTGTCCGCATCGCGCCTGAGCATCGCCGCCCTGCTGCTGGCGGTAACGGCGATGCTGCGCGGGATGCCCGAGCGCCCGAAACGCGGCGAGCGCGTCGTGCTCGGAGCAGCGGGCCTCGCCCTCGCGCTGCACTTTGCCGCATGGATCGCCTCGCTGCAGTACGTCGGCATCGCCGTCTCCACGCTCCTGGTCGCCACGGCGCCAATCTGGACCTCGCTCTACGACGCCGTCGTGCATCGCCGTATGCCGAACCGCGCGCAGGCAGGGGCCTTCGCCGCGGGCGCGTTCGGCCTCGCGATGGTCGTCGGCTTCGCCCGCGTCACGCCTCCCGTGCCCGGGCACGAACTGCTCGGCGCCGGCCTTGCGCTGCTCGGCGGTGCGGCGATCGGCGCGTACTTTCTCCTGGTGCGCACGGTGCGCGGACGGCTCGGAACGCGCACGATCGTCACGCACACCTACGGCGCAGGCGCGATCGCGCTGGTGGCGGCCGCCGCGCTCGCCCACCAACCCCCGCCGCCGCCGGGCGACCTCTCCGCGTGGGGCGGCATCCTCGCGATGGCGCTCGTCTCCCAGCTCGTCGGGCACACGGCGATGAACCTCTCGCTACGCTGGTTCTCCCCGAGCGCGGTGGCGTTCGCGACCCTGCTCGAACCCGTGGCGGCGGCGCTCCTTGCGTGGGTGCTCTTCGGCGAGCGCTTGACGCCGCTCGCAATCCTCGGCGGCGCGATCCTCCTCGCAGCCATCGCCGTGATGCTCCGGGAAGAGCGCGGCCAATCGCTCGAATAATTGGATCGCTCCAAACCGCGAATTGAGTCGGTCCATCGGCAAGGGATTCGCCGCGGAGGCGGAATGCGGCCGACATGATCATGCACGATCCCGACCCGCAAGAGACGCAAGAGTGGCTCGACGCGATGCGCGCCGTCGTCGCCATCGAAGGGCCTGACCGCGCGCGCGCTCCTCGAAGAACTCGTCGCCGAGGCGCAGCGCGGCGGTGCGCACGTCTCGCTCGGACTCGAGACGCCGTACGTCAACACGATCGCACCGGACAAGCAGCCCATCATGCCCGGCGATCCCGAACTCGAAGCGCGCTTGCGACACTACGTGCGCTGGAACGCGATGGCGATGGTCGTGCGTGCGAACAAGATCTCATCGGAACTCGGCGGACACGTCGCGACGTTTGCGTCGGCGGCGACGCTCTATGACGTCGGTTTCAATCACTTCTTCCGCGCGCCGTCCGAGCGCTTCGGCGGCGATCTCCTGTACGTGCAAGGACACAGTTCGCCCGGCATCTACGCGCGCGCGTTTCTCGAAGGGCGCATCAGCGAGGCGCAGCTCGAAAACTTTCGCCAAGAAGTCGACGGCAAGGGACTCGCGTCGTATCCGCACCCGTGGCTGATGCCGGACTTCTGGCAATTTCCGACGGTCTCGATGGGTCTCGGTCCGATCATGTCGATCTATCAAGCGCACTTCATGCGCTACGTGCACGATCGCGGATTCAAAGATACGAGCGGGCGCAAAGTGTGGGCGTTTCTCGGCGACGGTGAGACCGACGAGCCCGAAACGCTCGGCGCGATCTCGCTCGCCGGTCGCGAGAAGCTCGACAACCTCATCTGGGTCGTCAACTGCAACCTGCAGCGTCTCGATGGGCCGGTGCGCGGCAATGGGAAGATCATCCAAGAGCTCGAGCGCGTGTTCCGCGGCGCGGGCTGGAACGTGATCAAGGTGATCTGGGGCAGCAAATGGGATCAACTGCTCGCCGCCGATACCACCGGTCGCCTCGTGCAGTTGATGAACGAGACCGTGGACGGCGATTACCAAACGTACAAATCGCGCAACGGCAAATACGTTCGCGACGAGTTCTTCGGGCGCTATCCCGAAACGGCCGCGCTCGTGGCGGATTGGACCGACGACGAGATCTGGCAACTGCAGCGCGGCGGGCACGATCCGCTCAAGGTCTATGCGGCATACCACGCCGCGATGAATCACACCGGCGCACCGACCGTCATCCTCGCGAAAACGATCAAAGGCTACGGTATGGGCGAGGCGGGCGAAGCGCTCAACATCGCGCACCAGGCCAAGAAGATGGACGTGGACGAGATGCGCGCGTTTCGCGACCGTTTCCTGATTCCGGTGAACGACACCGAGATCGAGAAGATTCCGTTCTACCGACCGCCCGACGACAGCCCCGAGATGCGCTATCTCAACGCGCGCGTCGCGGAGCAGGGCTCGCTCCCGCAACGCCGTCAAAAATCGGAGTCGCTCGCCGTTCCCGCGCTCTCCGCGTTCGACGCGCAGCTCAAGAGCACGGGCGATCGCGAGATCTCCACCACGATGGCGTTCGTGCGCATCCTCAACACGATCGTGCGCGATAACGTGGTCGGTCCGCGCGTCGTTCCGATCGTCGCGGACGAGTCGCGCACGTTCGGCATGGAGGGCATGTTCCGGCAACTCGGCATCTACTCGTCGATCGGTCAGCTCTACCATCCGCAAGACGCCGAGCAGCTCATGTGGTACCGCGAAGACAAGCACGGTCAGATTCTGCAAGAGGGCATCAACGAGGCCGGGGCGCTCTCGTCGTGGATCGCCGCCGGTACGTCGTATTCGAACCACGATCTGCCGATGATTCCGTTCTATATCTTCTACTCGATGTTCGGATTCCAACGCATCGGCGATCTCGCATGGGCGGCGGGCGACTCGCGTACGCGCGGCTTTCTCCTCGGCGGCACCTCCGGGCGCACCACGCTCAACGGCGAGGGCTTGCAGCACGAAGACGGCCACAGCCAAGTCTTCGCGTCGTTCATTCCGAACTGCCGTAGCTACGATCCCACCTACGGCTACGAGGTCGCGGTGATCGTGCAAGACGGCCTGCGCCGCATGTTGACCGAGCAAGAGGACGCGTATTACTACATCACGCTCCTCAACGAAAACTACGCGCATCCCGAGATGCCGCCCGACGCACCGAACGGCATCCTTCGCGGCATGTATCTGCTGCGCGACGGCGGCGCGCCTTCGAAGAAGGCGCCGCGGGTACAGTTGATGGGCTCGGGCGCGATCCTGCGCGAGGTGATCGCCGCATCGGAGCTGCTCGCCGGCGACTGGAACGTGCAGAGCGACGTGTGGAGCGTGACGAGCTTCAACGAACTCGCGCGCGACGGTGCAGCAACCGCACGCGAGAATCTGCTCAACCCGCAGCGCGAGCGTACGCTCTCGTTCGTGGAGCAATCGCTCGCGGGCAAGCATGGCCCCGCCATCGCCGCGACCGATTACGTGCGGCTCTACGCCGATGCGATTCGCCCCTACGTCGGCGACTCGCCGGGGTCGGGACACGCACGCCGTTTCGTGACGCTCGGTACCGACGGGTTCGGTCGCAGCGATTTTCGCAGCAAGCTGCGCGAGTTCTTCGAGGTGAACCGCTACTGGGTCACGATCGCCGCGCTGAACGCGCTCGCCGACGACGGCACGATCGAACGCAAGCGCGTCGCCGAAGCGATCGCGAAGTACGGCATCGACTCCGCCAAACCCAACCCCCTCGGCGTCTAGCGCATAGGACTACGTGTGAGCAGTACGATCGAAGTCAAAGTCCCCGACATCGGCGATTTCAACGATATCCCGGTGATCGAAGTGCTCGTGAAACCGGGCGACCGCGTCAAGAAGAACGATTCGCTCGTGACGCTCGAGAGCGAGAAGGCGACGATGGAGGTGCCGTCGAGCGCCGACGGCGTCGTTGCGGACGTGCGCGTCAACGTCGGCGACAAGGTCTCCGAAGGCACGCTCATCCTCACCCTCGCGACCGACACCCCGGTGCAAAGCAGCGCGCCTCCCGTGGCCACTTCGCTCGTGGAACTGCGCGTGCCCGACATCGGCGATTTCAAAGAGATCCCGGTTATCGACGTACTGGTGAAGCCCGGCGACGAGGTGCAGCGCGAAGCGCCGCTGGTCACGCTCGAGAGCGAGAAGGCCTCGATGGATGTCCCCGCAACGCACGCCGGACGCATCAAGGACGTGATGGTGAAGCTCGGCGACAAGGTCTCTCAAGGCGCGCTCATCGCGACGCTTGAGAGCGCGGCGCCCTTCGACACGCTCAGGGTGACACAACCCACCGCGTCCGTAGCGACGCAACCCACCGCGTCCGTAGCGACGCAACCCTCCGCGCCCGTGGCGGTGCAACCCTCCGCGCCCGTGGCGGTGCAACCCTCCGCGCCCGTGGCGGTGCAACAAGCGGCACCGGCGCCGACGCAACAAGCCGCGCCGATGGCGACGGCATCGTCGAGCGGGCCGATTCATGCATCGCCCGCGATTCGCAGGCTCGCGCGTGAACTCGGGGTCGATCTTCGCGGCGTCGTCGGCAACGGTCCGCACGGGCGCGTGCGTCGCGAGGACGTGCATGCGTGGGTCAAATCCGCGCTCGCGCGCGGCGGCGGCTCCTCGGCATCCGGCGCGAGCTTCGCCGGGCTTCCTGCGTGGCCGAAGGTAGACTTCGCGCAGTTCGGGCCCGTCGAGCGCACGCCGCTGCCGCGCATCAAGAAGTTCTCCGGGCCGAATCTCCATCGCAATTGGCTGCAGATTCCCCACATCACGAACTACGACGAAGCCGACATCACCGATCTCGAAGCGTTCCGCAACGAGATCAACGCCGAACAGAGTAAACGCGGCGGCGGAGCGCCGAAGCTCACGATGCTCGCGTTCCTCATTAAGGCCGTCGTCGCGGCGCTGCAGACCTATCCCGAGTTCAACAGCTCGCTCGACGGTGAAGAACTCGTGTTCAAGCGCTATTACAACATCGGGTTCGCCGCCGATACCCCGAACGGGCTCGTGGTTCCGGTGCTCAAAGACGCCGACAAGAAAGGCTTGCTCGAGATCGCGCGCGAGACGGCGGAGCTCGCCGCGAAGGCGCGCGACGGCAAGCTGGGCATGGCGGAGATGCAGGGCGGGACGTTCACCATCTCCTCGATCGGCGGCATCGGAGGAACGCAGTTCACGCAGATCGTCAACGCGCCCGAAGTCGCGATTCTCGGCGCGACGCGCGCGGCGATGAAACCGGTCTGGGACGGCAAAGCGTTCGTGCCGCGCCTCGTGCTCCCGATCAGCGTGAGCTACGATCACCGCGTTATCGACGGAGCGGGCGCGGCTCGCTTCCTCGTCACGATGGCGAGTCTGCTGCGGGACTTCAAGCGCGTGCTCTTGTAATCGCGAGCCCATGAGCCGCGACGACGGCATCCGATTTCTCACCGAGCGCATCAGCGAGGTCGAACGCGAACGCGACGAGCTGCAGGCGAAGAGCCAGCAGCTCGAAGTGCTGCAGCGCTCGTTCGTCGAGATCGCGGCCGCGCGCGACGAGCGCGAACTCGCGCGTGCGGCGCTGCGCGGCGGGCGGCTCGGGCTCGCATGCTCGCGGGCGCTCTGGTTTCGGACCGACGACGACGTCGAGGTCACCGCGCTCTACGAAGCCGACGGCGCGGACGTCGTCGAATCGGAGTATGGCGGCACACTCCCCGAACCTTCGGCGCTCGCGCGCGTCGTGCGCGGCGAGAGCGACGTGGTGACGGGATGGGCGACCGACGACGACGCCCCGCTCTTCGACACGCGCCGCCGATACGCGGCGGCCGCCGTGCGCCCAAGCGTCGGCTGTGCCTTCGTGCTCTACGTGGACGGCTCGAACGACCGCTCGAACGCCACCTGGATCGCCTCGTCGCTGCGCGAACTCGCGACGCAGGCCGCGTTCTCGCTCGAACGCCAGCGCCTCGCGAGCGAACTCGAACGACTCGCCATGCACGACCCTTTGACCGGACTCCTCAATCGGCGCGCGTTGATGGATCGCGTGCGCGCGGCGCTCGCGTTGCGCCGACGCTCGGGCGAGTCGCTCGCCTTCGCGATGATCGACGTCGATGATTTCAAGCGCATCAACGACTCCCGCGGCCATGCGGGCGGTGACGAAGCGCTAAAGCGACTCGCCGAGGTGCTGCGAGCCAACGTGCGCGAGATCGACGTACCGGCGCGTTTTGCCGGCGACGAGTTCGCGCTGCTCATGCCGCGCACCGAGCCGGCGACCATCGAGGCCGTCATGTCGCGCATCTACGCGCAACTCGCCGCACACGATCTGCGATGCTCCATCGGGATCGCCTTCGCCCGCGGCGACGACTCGCTCGAAACGCTCTTCGCGCATGCCGACGCGGCCGTGTACGCGGCCAAAGCCGCCGGCAAGAACGCCTACCGCGTCGCGCCGGACTCCCCGTAACGTTCGAGCAGGCGGCGCGCGTGTGCCGCCACGGGTTCGCGTAGCGCGAGCGGATCGAGCAACTCCACCGCGTCGTCCCAGAGCACGAGGTGCCCGATCGCCGCGCGTTCGCTCGCAAAATGCACGCGGAGGACGCTCGGATCGTTCGGATCCACGCGCTCGGTCGGCCAATAGCCGTTGATCGACTCGAACGCCTCGGGCGAGACCCGAAGCGTGACGGTAAAGCGCTCGATGGCATTACGAATACTAGCGGCGCTCTCGCGCCAGTGCGCTTCGAGCTCGAACGACGGATCGCGCTCGAAACGATCGCCGCGTTCGGTCGCATCGCGAATGCGATCCACGCGAAAGGTACGAAAGCCCTCGGCGGTGCGCGCGATCAGGTACCACACGCCCGCCTTCGAAACCAAGCCGTACGGATCCACGACGCGCGTGGTCGCGGTCCCCGCGCGGTCCTCGTAGGCGAGGTCGAGTCGCCGATCGTCCCACACGGCGCGGCGAATCAACGTGAGTTGCTCGACCGGCGGGTCGCTCTGATTCCAGCGCCGCTGATCCACGTGGACGCGGCCTCGCGCTTTTTCGGCAGCACGTTGCTGCATCTCGGAGAAGCCGCCGCGCAGCTTTTCGAGCGCGCGATCCATATTGGCGCCGAGGCCGAGATCGCGCAAGATGGCCGAACCGGAGATGAAGATCGCGCGCACCTCGTCTTCACCGAAGTGCATCAGTGCCTTGCGATACCCCTCGGCGAGCGCGATCCCACCCTCGGGTCCGCGCTCGGTATAGATGGGAATGCCGGAGACCGCGAGCGCGTCGACGTCGCGATAGATCGTGCGCTCGCTCACTTCGAGGCGTTCGGCCAGATCGCGCGCCGTCCGGCGCGGAGCCGACTGCAAGAGCAGAAGCAGCGAGACGAGGCGATCGGCCTTCACGTCACGCGTACGCGCCGAAAGCCGAGCAACGTCGCGGCGAAGCTGCTCGCGATAAAGCTGACCGGAACCATGGCGCCGACGAGCACGATCACGTTCGCCTCGTGCAGCAGAAAAGACCCAAAGACCGCGCCGAGTTGCAGAGCGCCCGCGATCCCGTTGACGACCATGCCGCGACGCGCGTTCCGCACCGTCGGCTCCTCGTCGTCGTTCTCCGGGTCTCGCAAACAGATCGCAACGAGCGCCGCCCACACCAGAAAGTTCGCGCTCAAGGCCCCGTAGTACAGTCGGGTCGCGACGACGATATCGTCCCAGGTTCCCGGTCGATTCAAGAGATTGGCGAAGTACGTGAGCAGCACGATCGTCGCGAGCAGGACGAAATTCAAGACGATCGCCGGCACCGTCGGCACGAACACCGTGCGAAAGAGGCGGTGGTGATTCCACCACATCAAGCAGACGAGCGCGAACGTCCAGAGAAAGGCGTAGAACCAGTAGGCGTGAGCGACCAACTCCGCCGCGTGCGTCGGCACGACGAGCGCCACGCCGATCTGCGCGAGCGAGAAGCCGATAACGACGTCGGAGAACGACTCGGTGCGCCGAACGTCGCGCTCGCGCCGCTCGTTCGCCTCCATTACACCGCCGATTCGCCGAGTACGCCGCGCGCGCGAGCGTTGTCGTCGGTCGAGATCGCGACGAGTGCGAATCCCGCCTCGCGCCGCACGTGATGCACGGAGCGGATGTTCAGCCGCTCGTCGGCGAGCCGACGCGAGAGCTGCGCGAGGGCACCCGGGCGGTCCTCGATACGAGCGAGGAGCACGTCGTCGGTCACGGCATGATACCCCGCATCGGTAAGGATCTCGAGCGCGCGGTCGTCGTGCTCGACCTCCATGCGCACGAGGGCGCCTTCGTCGTGGGTCTCCACGACGATCTGCTCGATGCTGATACCCTTCGCCGCGAGCACCTCGGTGAGCTCGGCGAGCAGGCCCGGACGATTGGGCACGATGACGCGAATACTGCGCATGCGGCTTCTCCTTAAGCTTCGTGCGCCGCGCGTTCCGCGGCGAGATCGGCGGTAAAGGCGTCGAGTTGCTCGCGCGTGACGTTCGGCAGCACGATGACGTGCGAGATCGCGCCGGCCGTCGCGAGTTGCCACTTGGCGCGGATCGCGTCGCTGACGCGCGGCAGCACGACGGTTATCGCATTCGGGTTGCGCCACGCGGCGACGCCGATTTCGTTCAGGCGCGTTTCGAGGTACGCGGCGAGCTCGAGCGAGTGCGCGAGGCGGCGCTTGATGCCGTCGAGCCCGAGTTCGCGCAGGCGATACCAGAGCATGAGCGGCGAGTAGCCGTTGCGCGACCCGCTGATCGTCGTATCGAGCGAGCCGATGTAGTCGATAGCGCGCGCGATCCGCTGCACGTTATGCTTGCGCGCGATGACGATGCCGCAGGGAATCGGCGCGCCCAGAAACTTGTGCCCGCTCACGGCAATCGAATCGGCCCCGTCGGAAAAATCGTACGCCGGTCGCGGATCGAGCAAGCCCGCGTACGCGCCCGACAGCGCGGCATCGGAGTGGATGTAGCGCTGGCGGATGGCGAGATCGTCCATGATCTTCGCGATCGCGCGAACGTCGTCGCGCGCCTCGGTCATCGTGGTGCCGATGTTCGCGAAGATGATCGGCGGGACGTCGCGATGGATCTTGAGCGTCTCGCGCAGATCTTCGTAGTCGATCTCGCCGCTCGCCTGCGAGCGGATCGTGATGTGCCGCATGCCCAGAAAGTGCAGGTTCTTCGCGACGCTGTAGTGCGTCTGCTCGGAGTAGTACACCATGCCGTTGGGCAGAAGCTCGCGCGCGAGGTAGAGTCCGTAGAGATTGCCCTCGGTACCGCCGTTCGTGACGTAGCCCCACCAGTCGTCCTGCGGCGCGCGAAAGAGCTCGGCGAAGAACGCCACGACTTCGCGTTCGCACTCGCGCGTCTCGACGCGGTACGTGGCATCGGCGAACGGATCGCCGACGTTGTTGATCGGAAACTTGAGAAACCGCTCGATCGCCGCGTAGTCGAAATCCTTCGCGGAGGGATACCCGAGCGATCGTTCGTTGGCATCGCGCATCCGCTCGAACAGGGAGTCGAGCTGCGAGCTCGCGTCGTGGGTCATCATGACGATCTCATGCTTTCGCGGGTGGCCCCCAGTCTCTCTTGCCGATCACGATCGCCGCGATGCGCGCGGCCAGCATGCCGCCGACGATGCCGATGAACAATTCGGCCGGAAACGCACCGAGACGAATGCCCGCGTAGAGCGCACTCTGTTCGAGCCCCGGAATCGGCGGCGTGAAGGCTCCGGCCACGGAGCCGGCCGCCACGCAGAGCGTGCGCACCGAGAGGCTGAACGCGCGCTTGCGCCGTTCGGGGGTCAGGTGCGCGGCGCGCGCCTGCGCGCCGATCAGGCGCAGGCACGCCATCAGGCCGTTCGTCACGGCGAAGGTCACGATGTACCCCTTCGCCATCAGGATCTCCGATGCGTTGCTCTGATTCGGATGCAGCCATAACTGGAGGGAGAAGACGAAGAGTCCGAGCGCCGCCAGCGCCGCGAAGTTCAAGGCGATGGTGAGGCGCGACGGAACGAAGTAGTGGCGAAAAATCTCGGCGTGATCCCACCAGAAGCGCGCGATCACGGTAAAGGTGATCGCGTAACCGAGAATACCGAGAGGATGGGTATAGAAACTGCTGGGATTCGGCGGGATGACCAGCGTTAGCGCGGTCTGCGCGAGCGCGAAGCCGATCACGATATCCGAGAACGATTCGAGGCGGCGCACGATATCCGCGTGCTCGTCGCGCGCCGCCTCCATGGTGTGTGTGCTTACGCCTTCGCGCGCAGCGAGCGAAGCACGTACTGCAGGATGCCGCCGTGGCGGTAGTACTCCGCCTCGTCCGGCGTATCGATACGTACGAGCGCCTTGAACTGCAGCGACTTGCCCGTCTTCGCGTCGGTCGCTTTGACGTTCGCGTGCATGCGCGGCGTGATGCCGGATTCGATGCCGGTGATCTCGATGATCTCTTCGCCGGTGAGCGCGTAGGTCGAACGATCCGCACCATCCACGAACTGCAGCGGCAGGATGCCCATACCGATCAGGTTACTGCGGTGGATACGTTCGAACGATTCGGCGATCACGGCTTTGATCCCGAGCAGGTACGGGCCCTTCGCCGCCCAGTCGCGCGACGAACCCGAGCCGTACTCTTTGCCCGCGATCACGACCAGCGGCGTGCCGTCGGCCTGGTACTTCATCGATGCGTCGAAGATGGACATCTGTTCGTCGGTCGGCAGGTACCGCGTGACGCCGCCCTCGACGCCCGGCACCATCAGGTTCTTCAAGCGCACGTTCGCAAACGTGCCGCGCATCATCACCTCGTGGTTGCCGCGACGCGCGCCATACGAGTTGAAGTCCTTCGGCTCGACGCCGTGCTCCATCAGGTACTTCGCCGCGGGCGAGGTCTTGGCGATGTTGCCGGCCGGCGAGATGTGATCGGTCGTGATCGAGTCACCAAAGACCGCGAGCACGCGCGCGTTCTTGATATCCGCGAGCGCCGCCGGCTCGACGGGCATGTTATCGAAGTACGGAGGACGCTTGACGTACTCGGACTTCGGATCCCACGCGTAGCGCTCGCTCGGCGTCGCGTCGAGCTTCGCCCAGTTGCTGTCGCCCGCGAACACGTCGGAGTAGCGCGCCTTGAACATGTCGTCGGTCACGCACGCCGTGACGGTCTGCGCGATCTCGTCGTTCGAAGGCCAAATATCTTTGAGGAAGACCGGCTTGCCGTTGGCATCCTCGCCGATCGGTTCGCTGGTGAGATCGATGTCCATGCGGCCCGCGAGCGCGTACGCGACGACGAGCGGCGGCGACGCGAGATAGTTCGCGCGCACCTGCGGATGGATTCGGCCTTCGAAGTTCCGGTTGCCGGAGAGCACCGCCGCGACGATCAGATCCTGTT
>JAGWSR010000082.1 GCA_028869385.1 bacterium | reverse complement strand
GCACCAGCACTCCCCAGGCGAGCGAGGCAATGACCTGTATGGTGAAGGCCAGGCCGGCAAAGACCAGGATATCAGAGATGCGGTCGCAACATTCGTTAAACATTTCTCCTCTGGGGCGCGCCAGGCCGGTGTGCCGCGCTACCAATCCATCCAGCGCGTTCGCTGCCAGTCGCCCTATTGCCAGGGGCGGAACCGCTAAAGCGAGCAGTGGCCATTGGCCGGACCCAAACAGAGCTGCTCCTAGCAGCCCGGCACAGACTACACCCGCGAACGTGATCACGTCAGGATGCACATGGCGTTTCACGAGCGCGCTTTCTATGCCGGCTAATCTGCTCTGCCACCAGGGTTTAATGGTGTAGATTCCACCATATCTCTTTGCAGCCATCTGTGTTTTCTAGTGCTCCTTAAACGCCGGCCGGAACTTGGTCGACGACCGCGAGAACGTCTTTTTCGGAAACGATGAGGTACTCATTACCGTCGATCTTGATCTCGGAACCCGAGTACTTCGAGTAGATCACGCGATCGCCGACCTTCACGGTCATCGGAAGGGTCGTGCCGTTGTCGAGCACGCGGCCGGTGCCAACCGCACGGACCACGCCCTCTTGCGGTTTTTCTTTAGCGGTGTCGGGCAAGAAGATGCCGCCCGAGCTCTTCTCGCTCTGTTCGACGTGCTCGATGACCACGCGATCGGCCAAAGGCTTGAGATTCACGTAAAACCTCCAGGAAAATCTGTAATTGGGGTGTTGGCACTCTAAGCAGATGAGTGCCAGCCCTCGGATATTAGCAGACTCCTAGAGAGAGTGCAAGCGGCGATTTAGGCCTAGCCGGCTAGGGTCGAAAAGACCCCGCCGAGGGTGAAAAAGGCCAGCAGGAGCGCGACGCCGAGGGCCACGCTGAAGATCCGGGGGGTGAGGTTCCGCAGCGCCAGGCCGACCAGCCCGAGCCCGAGGCCCATGGCGAAGACGGCCGCGTCGAGCAGCGCGGGCTCGCCCGTGCGGTGGATCTGCGCCCAGAGCATGAAGGCGACCCCGAGCCCGAGCAGCACCCCGAGCAGCGCGGTGGCGCTCCAGATGACCAGCTCCGAGGGCTCTTGAAACGAGCGTTCGCGTATCATGGGGACCATGATACCCATGTTCGCCGAGAACTAGCTTGGAAGCAGATGAGGGTCGACTGGGACTAGGGCCGCCCGCCTAGATGACGAAGCCCGAGCCGCGGAGCATGAGCGCGATCTGCACGGCGGCCACCGCCGCGAAGAAGATCACGACCCACGGCGGCTTCACCCAGCAGCGCCACTCCCGCACCCCCATCACGTAGGACGCCGAGTACAGCACCACCGCCGCGAGCGAGAGCACGAGCACCGCGTACTTGCCGCAGAGGAGCGCGAGAAACGCCGCCTTGCAAAAGGTGAAAGCCCACCCCTCGACCTCTTTGCCGCGTTCGACGTTGTCGTTCATGGTGGTACTCCTTACAGATGCGGGGTCGAAGTCAGATCGCCGATCGACATTGCCGAGCAGAGCGCGAAGAAGCCGAGCAGCGGGAGCGCCGCGCCGATGCAGAACGCGCGCCATTCAGGCGACATCTTGCGGCGCAGCAGCGCGAACGCGCCGACGAACACGCCGAGCGCGAGGCAGAGGAAGTACGCATCCTCGCCTCCCGACATCGCAAACTCGATCTGCTTTGCCGGCGGGTGAACGTTCGCGAATATACTGCTGGACATCACCACCACGAACCATGAGCTATACATCAGCAACGCGCCGATGCCGATACCGCCGATTGCCGCGGCGATCACGCGCACGGCGCGCGCTCCGTCGTTCATCGCGTCGCCATGCCTTGATTCGCGCGGTCGCGCACCTTCGGGAAGAGGCGCGCGGCGCAGAACGGCATGCGCACGGGATCGTTGCCGGCGCCGCCGACGTGCACGCAGCACTGCTCCAGGCGCTCGGTGATGAGCGTATCGGCGTCCATGAAGTGCTTCACTGTCACGCGCTTCACGCGTTCGCCCACGAACGACGCCGTCGCATCGCGGCCGAAGGCGAGCTTGAGCAGGCCGGTGAGTCCGCCGAGATCGCACGCGGCGCAGAGGTCTTTCAGGTGCCCCACGAGTTCGGGGCGCGAGAGCGTCATCGTCTCCGACATCAGCCCGAGCAGCGCGTTGTGCACTTGCGAGAGTCCGTCCGAGAAGGCGATCGAGTTGCCGAACACGCTCAGGTTCGCCTTGAGCGCGTCCTCGCCGACGATCGAAGCCACGCTGCGAATGCTTCCGTCCTTGTTTTTGAGCCAATAGCCGATCGAGCAGCAATCCGGGTGACTGCACGGCAGCGCGATCAGATCGTGCGCGCGCACGCCGTTGCGCGACTGCGCCTCCATGCGTCCGAGCACGCCCGTCGTCGTGACGCGCGCCATCGGATCGAATGCCGGCGCGCGTCCCGACGCGAAGACCGGCTGAAACATCGCGCCGCCAACGTACGGCGTACCGAAGCACGTGTCGAGCACCTCGCCGACCTGATCGGCGTTCTCGTTCGTCACCGTCATCACGAGCGTCGTGAAGATGCGCGCGTCGGAGAGGCGCTGCACGGCGCGCGCTTTCGTGGCGGTCAGGTCCATGCCGCGCAGCGTCTCGTGCGTGCTCGCGCGCTGCCCGTCGTACTGCAGATAGACTTCGGCACGGTCGCGGTGACGATGCAGCAGGTCCAGGAACGCGTCGTCGTTCGCAAGGCGAATGCCGTTGGTGTTGATGAGGATGCGCGTCACCGGGCGTTCGACGAGCGCCGCGAGCAACTCGCGAAACTGCGGATGCACGGTCGGTTCGCCGCCCGAGAGCATCACGACGTCGAGGCGCCCGTTCTCTCGCGCGATCGCCGTGTCGACGGCGTGCAGCGCCGCATCGAGCGGGAGATACAACGAGTTCTCCGGACTCGAGTGCGCGTAGCACGCGGGGCAGCTCAAGTTACACTGCGTGGTGATGTCGAGCAAAAAGATGCACGAATGCTGCAGGTGCGTCGGCCCGAGCCCATGCTCGTATCCCATCGGCACGGGATAGATCGCTTGCGTGTCGGGGTTGATGATCTTGGTCGGCACGCGCCACTGCTGGAGATAGCGCCACAGGTCGGCGCGCTCTTCGTAGAGTGACCACACCTCGCCGTGACCGCGGCGGCAGAAGCGCCGCAGGTAGATCTTGCCGTCACGTTCGACCAAGTGGCCGTCGCAGATATCGGTCGGATACTCGGGGTCGAAATCCGGATCGTTCGCGAAGCAGCGCGGGCAGAGTGCCCGCACGCTCTTGACGATCGTGTAGTCGTAGAGTTCGAGCATTCGGCTAGTTACCCGTGTGCGAGAGGCCTTGCAGGATCAGCACGCATGTCGTGCACGCTCCGGCGAGACCGATCCCGAGTCCGAGCAGGAACCCGCTCGTGCGATTGATCCCGTCCGGCCGCCAGAACCGACTCGCTACGACGAGTGCGATAACGAGCACTGCGGGCAAAACGGCGATCATGGGCTGCCACGCTGAAACGAGCACAATGGAAGCGAGTGCCGTCACGGCAAAGAGCACGGTCGCGCCGAGGCAAAAGCCGACGATCAGCATCCCGATGAACGCGTCGCGCGATGTTTTCACGCAGCGTATGCGAAGGCGCGGCGCACGTGCATGACGCGTACGAAGATCGTCGCGAATACCGCGAACCCGATCAGGCACCCAACCTGCGCGAGGGTGACCGGTCCGAGCATCGTCGCGCCCGCGCGGAAGAACTCCACCACGAAGCGATCGCCGCAGAACAGCATACCGCCGATCGCGAAGAGCGCGCGGTCGGGAAGGATGCCGCGACGTTCGAGCGCGTAGAGCACCGCGAAGCAGCATAGCGCCGCGAACGAAAGATAGAGCTGCGTCGGGTGACGCAGTGCGCCGTGATCGTACACGGCCCACGGCAGCGCGGTCGCAATCTTGCCGTAACAGCACCCGCCGATGAAGCAGCCGATGCGACCGAGCGCCTCGCCAGCGGGGATCGCGAGCGCGAAGAGATCGCCGGTCGAGCGCGCCATGCCGAGGTGGCGCTTCATCAGTTCCACGGCGAGCCAGCCGCCGACGATGCCGCCCTCGATCGTCTTGCCCGGGAGCCCGGTCGCGAAGAGCTGTACGAGATTCGCGCCGACCAAGCCGCCGATGAGCCCGGCGAGCATCACGCGTAGGGTCGTGTCGTCGGCCATCCCCCGCCGCCGCGCCATCCACCAAAAGACGGCGCACGCGAGCGCGTAGGCGCAGGCGTAGATCGGTGCCGCGATGAGCCAGCGGAGGTGGACGTCGAGACCTGCCATGGCTCCGACCTTTCCCTCAAGGCCCCGAAGCTACCTAGCCGAACGTCTCCCGCACTATGGCAACGGAGCAACAGCAACGCGTCAACTGGCCGCTCGTCGTGCGGCAGGCCCTCGCGGCGGGCCTCGTCGGTGCCGCGACGTTCGATCTCTTCATTTGGATCGCGATAGCGCTGCCCGAGCATACCAGCATGCTCGGCGTCTGGCAGTTCATCGCATCCGCCGCAATCGGTCCGGTCGCGCTGTCGAGCACGTCGTACGCATGGCTCGGTCTGCTCGTGCACGTAATCGTGAGCGTCGGTTGGGCCGGCGGCTACGCGTACCTCGCGAGCACGCGCCCGTTCATGAACGCGCGCTGGTTGATCTCGGGACTCATGTACGGCATCGTCGTGTACGTGTTCATGGATCTCTTGCTGCTCGGCGCCGGAAAACTCGCGCCGCTCGCCACGCCGAACGCACTCGTCGTGCAAGTGCTCGCGCACTGCGTCTTCTTCGGCCTTCCGGTCGCGTTCGTCGTCGCGCGTTTGGATCGCGCTGCCTAGAAGCGCGCGAGCGAGAGGAACGCAATCGGGAGCGGCGAGCCTCCGTCGAGCGCGAGTTGCGCGGCGATCTCGCCGATCGCGCTCGCGAACTTGAAGCCGTGACCCGAGAAGCCGCCGCAGATCGTCACGCGCGCGTCGCGCGGATGGTGATCGAGCACGAAATGCCGATCGGGCGTGAGCGAGTACATGCAGGCCTTGCCCTCGCGATACGCACCCGCCGCACCGGGGATCCACATCTCGAGCGCGCGTGCGAGCGGCAGCACGTCGGATTCGTGCACCTCGCGGTCGAGGTGCGCCGCGTCGGTATGCTCGCCGTAGCCGTGAAACGCGGCCTTCACGCCGTCGCCGACATCGGGAAAACCGTAGAACTCCGACGGTAGCCCGCGCCGATCCATCAAGAAGCACGGCATCTGGTCCGGGCCGAGCGGGCGACGCGGCGCGAACCACGCGAGCACGTTGCGCTGGATGACGAGCGGCACGCCGATCTCGGCGAGCGTCTCGCGGAACCACGGACCAAGCGTGAGGATGAGTTGCTCGCAGCGGATCGTCTCACCGTTGGTGAGCGTCACGCGCACGCCGTCCGGCGCGCTCTCCCACCCGCGCATGCCCACGCCGAAGCGCGTCTGCGCGCCGTGATCTTTCGCGAGCGCGAGGTGCGCCTCGATCGCGCGCTCCGGAACGACGAATCCGCCGTCGCGTTCGAAGATGCCGTGCTCGTCGTCGAGCGGTGCGAGCGCGGGATAGCGCGCGCGAATCGCGGACGCATCCCAGAACTCCACGTCCATATCGTACGCGCGCGCCGCGGCATGCGCGCCCGCGAGCATGGGGCTGCCGTCGTAGCCGAGGGTGAGCAATCCGGTGAGGTGCAGCACCTGCGCGCGCGTGCGCGCTTCGAGCTCGCGCCAGAGTTCGTAGGCGCGGTCGAGCAGCGGCACGTACGCCGGATCTTCGAAGTAGGCGCGCCGGATGATGCGCGACTTGCCGCTCGACGAACCGAAGGCATGCACCGGGGCGTACTGCTCGATGCCGAGCACGCGAACGCCGCGCATCGCCACGCGCGCGAGCGCGGCGCTCCCCATGCCTCCCAAACCGCAGACGACGACCGGCATCTCGATCATAGCGGTATCATACTCCGATCCACGGCGCGCCGGGACCCGCCGACCCGCCGCCGAAGCGTTCCCACGTGATCGGCTCGCTTCGCATCTCGCTGGAGGCCCTGCGCGCGAACGCGCGCACGTTGCGCGCGCTCGTCGGCGCCGCGCAGAGCGCCTTCGTGGTGAAGGGCAACGCCTACGGCCACGGCCTCGTGGAGACCGCGCTCGCGATCGAACCGCTCGCCGCGCGCCTCTGCGTCTTCTCGCTCGCCGAAGCGCTCGAACTGCGCGATGGCGGTATCACCGCCCCGATCCTCGTGCTCGGCCCGATCGCCCCAAGCGATCTCGACGCCGCGCTCGAAGCGGAGGTCGAAGTCGCGTTGTGGGATACGAAGAGCTACCTGCGCGATCTCGCGGCGGCCGCGCGCAAGCGTCACGCTCGCGTGCGCGCCCACGTGAAGGTAAACACCGGTCTGCATCGGCTCGGACTCGAGGCCGACGATCTGCCCGACGCGGTCGAGACCTACGCGCATCTCGGCGAGATCGAACTCGCCGGCATCTTCTCGCACCTCGCGGCCGCCGAAGAGATCGACTCTCCCTACACGAGCTTTCAGCTCGAGCGCTTCACCAAGGCCTACGCGCACGCCGAGCCGATGCTCGCATCGCACGGCGCGCGGCCGCTGCGCCACATCGCCGCGTCCGCGGCGGCGATGCTCTGGCCGAAGACGCGACTCGACATGTGCCGTTTCGGTATCGCGCTCTACGGCCTGTGGCCGTCGGCGCAGACGCGCACCGCGCTCGACGGCGACGCCATCACCCTCGTACCCGCACTCGCCTATGAATCGCAGCTCGTCGCCACGCGCGCGGTCGAAGCGGGCGCCGCGATCGGATACGGCACGAGCTTCCACGCGCCGCGCGAGATGCGCGTGGGCGTGCTGCCGCTCGGCTACGCCGACGGCGTTCCACGCGCGTTTTCGAACCGCGGCGCCTTTCTCGTCAACGGTGCGCGCTGCCCGATCGTCGGGCGCGTCGCGATGAACATGTGCGTGCTCGACCTCACGAACGCTCCCTCGGCGCACTCCGGCGCCCGCGTGACCCTCATCGGCCGGGACGGCGACGCAGAGGTGAGCGCCGACGATTGGGCCGGCTGGGCCGACACGATCAACTACGAGATCGTCACCCGGCTGCCGAGCACGTTGCGCCGCACCTTCGACGAAGGCTGAAGCGGGAACGAACCCATTGCTTGCTGCGTTACCGATGCGAGAACTATGACGAACACACCGCCGGCCATCCGCGTCACCGTCAACGATCGCGCGCTGCAGTCCATCGCGATCATGGAGCGCGGGCACGTGCTCGTGCCGATGCGCGCGATCTTCGAGGCGCTGCACGCGCCGCTGCCGCAGGGTCACCTACGCGACTCGCGCATCATCGCGGGGCGCACCTTCATTCCGATTCGCTCCGCGGCGGGCATGCTCGGCGCGAGCGTGTATTACGACGGACGCGCGCATCTCGTGAGCGTGTATCGTTCCACGCGAGCGACGCCGTTGCCGTCGCCGAGCCCGGTGCCGGTGAGCGGACTGAACCCCGCGCCGGATTCGCGGATCGCGAGCGCCTACCCGACGATTTCGGCGCAGTTGCAGCTCGATCCCGACGCGTTCATTCGAACGCTGCGGCTCTATCTCGACGGCGTGGACTACACGCGCGAAGCGAGTTACGACGGCGTGTACGTCACCTTCATTCCGCGCCGCGGCTTGCAACCCGGCACGCACGACGTGAGACTCGACGGAACGAGCAGCGACGGCGCACCCTTCCACGTCGCGTGGCAATTCGAAACGACGTTGCGACCCCCGCGCGACGACGGTGACGAGAACGGCCCGAACCTGCCCGGATACTACGGCTTTTCGCCGCTGCAGCTCACCGTCTTCGCCGACTCGATCCTCGGCGGTCGTTCGCTCGACGTGCAACTCGTCGGGCCGCCGAACGGGCGCGCGTTCGCGTTCATCTGCACATCGCCGTGGCAGTACGAGCTCTACTCCGCGCCGCAATCGCCGTTCTACAACGGCACGCTGCCGACGCAAGTGACGAACGCCACGATCGCCTGCCCGATCACCGCGATGTTCGTGTCGCCGAACGGCGCCGTCACCTACGCGCCGTATCCGCAGTTCGTCACGATCCTGCCGCAGCCGACCGCGCCGCCCGCTCCGGTTCCGACGCCGACGCGTCTCTATCCGCAACCGGTCGCCACGCGCTCGCCGGAACCGCACCCGACGACCGCGCCCACCGCGGCACCGACGGCACGTCCGACGTCGCATCCGACGCCGCATCCGACGTGGCATCCCATGCCGCGCCCGAGCGTGCATCCGTTGCCGCGCCCGACGCTGCGGCCGATTCCGGCGACGCCGGTCCCCGTAGAAACGGCGAGGCCGACGCCGCATGCAACTGCGACGCCGGCCCGCAAAGTGACGATTCCGCGCGACCGCCGCCCGCGGCCGACGCCTCCGCCGTTACCCTAAGCGCCGACGGCTGCGGCCGTGCGCTTCTCGATCGGCACGAACGGGCCCGTCGGCGGGCCGACGTACGTGGCTTGCGGACGGATGAGGCGGTTGTCGTGCAACTGCTCGAGGATGTGCGCGCTCCAGCCGGCGATGCGTCCGCAGGCGAAGAGTGCGGTGAATTCATCGCCCGGGATGCCGAGATCGGCGAGCACCGGCGCGGTGTAGAAATCGACGTTCGCGTAGATCTTGCGATCCGGCTTCGATTCTTGCAAGAGGCGCTGGCTCGCGTTTTCGAGCTCGCGCGCGATCGCGTACCATTTGCTGTTGCCGACGTGCGCCGAGAGGCGCTGCGCGATCGCTTCCAAGTGCTTCGCGCGCGGATCGCGCACGCGATACTCGCGATGCCCCATGCCCATGATGCGATTGCCCTTGGCGAGTTCGTCCCGCACGAATTGTTCGGCCTTTTCGGGCGAACCGATCGCGACGAGGTTGTTGTACGACGCGCTCGCCGCGCCGCCGTGCAGATCGCCCGTGAGCGTCGCGAGCGCCGAGGTCGCCGCCGCGTAGATATCGGCACGCGTCGATGCGGTGACGCGCGCGGAGAACGTGGAGGCGTTGGTCGAGTGATCGGCCAGCAGCACGAGATAGGTATCGATCGCGTCTTCCTCGATTTCGCTCGGCACCTTACCGGTGCGCATGTAGAGGAAGTTCGCGGCGTGCGAGAGGTCGGCACGCGGCTCGATCGGATCGAGGCCGCGACGAATGCGATCCCACGCGGCGAGGATGGTCGTCATCTTCGCGACGAGTTCGATCGCGCTGTGCACGTCGGAGACGTGCTCGCCCTTGTTGTTGACCGGAACGAAGAGCGCGAGACCGCTCGTGATCGTGCGCAGCACGTCCATCGGCCACGCCGTCTTCGGCACGTTCTGCATCGCCGCGACGAGCGGCACTGGCAGCGAGCGACGCGCAGCGAGTTCGCGCTTGAGCGCGTCTAACTCGTCTTGGGTCGGAAGATGCCCGAAGAGCAAGAGATGCACGACTTCTTCGAAGGTGGCGTTGGGGGCGAGGTCGTCGATATCGTATCCGCGGTACGTGAGGCGGCCGATCTGGCCTTCGACGTTACTAAGAACCGTAGAACCGACGACGACGCCCTCGAGCCCGCGGTCGACAACCAAACCTGTGGTAGACAAGTGATCCTCCAGCGAAAACCGCCGTGCTTGCAGCGGGTAGTATTGGTTTGAGGAGGCGTCGGAACGCGCCTCCCTGCTACTTTGGTAAGGAGCCTCGTTGGAACCGTTAAATCTCCGTTTGCAGCCGCCGCGCAGCCCGCGCGCGGAACTTGGAGGGCTGCTTTTCCTTGCTCGGACCGTGGATAAACTCCGCGCGTCGCTACCCGGCGGCGACCTCGGCGAGTACCAGCTCAAAGGGTTCAGCCACTGGATGCTCGAGGCGCTCGGCGTGAGCGAGGACCAGCTGCGCGAGGTCGTCGCCACGGCGGCGAACGACGACGACGTGGTCGCCTGGGTGCTGAACAACACGACGGCGCAGGCGCGCGAACACGCCAACGCCGTCTTGCTGGAACCGACCCTCGCCTCGCGGCTCGAGCGTCCCGACTTTCTCGCAAAGTACCCGGTCGCCGCGACGCTGCCGCCCGAACTACCGCTACTGGACTTTCTCGATCACGACGACCGCGCGTGCTTCGACAAGCTCAGCATGACACAGGGGTAGCGTCGCTCTGCTTCGACAAGCTCAGCATGACACGGGGGTAGCGTTATACCGCGAGCTCTTCGAGGGCGATTTTTGAGCCGGAGACCATCACGAAGTTCGGTTTGCGTTCGAGCAGCGTGATGTTATGGCTCGGATCGCCCGCGAAGGCGACGACGTCGGCGAGTTTGCCCGGTGCGAGCATGCCGCGATCGTCAACGCCGATGTTTTCGGCCGCGACGCTCGTGGCCGAACGCATCAGGTCGAGCGGATGCATGCCCATGCTCGCGAGCAGACCGAAGTCCTTCGCGTTCTCGTGGTGCGGGAAGACGCCCGCGTCGGTGCCGTACGCGATCTTCGCACCCGCCGCGAGCGTGCGCTGCATGCCCTCGTTGCGGATCTTGCGCATCATCTCGGCCTTTTCGAGCGAGTTTTCCGGGATGTGATTGGGGTTGCCCGGCTGCAGAATCGAGTCGAGCGCCCAGATCGTCGGCGTCATGAACGTGCCGCGCTGCTTCATCTCGGCGAGCGTCTTGTCGCTCACGCCCGTGCAATGCTCGACACAATGCACGCCACCCTTGACCGCCATCGCGATGCCGGGATCGCCGTGTGCGTGCGCGCAGACCTTGCGCCCGAACTTCGTCGTTTCGTCGACGACGGCTGCGATCTCGTCCTCGTTCATCTGCGGCACGTTCCACACGTCGCCGTAGCTCAGCACGCCGCCGGTCGCGAGGATCTTGATGTGATCCACGTGGCGCTTGACGTGCTCGCGTACGATCTCGCGGAATCCGTAGGGGCCGTAACCGACCGCGCCCATGCGCACGCTCGGATCTTCGTTCACCCAATCGGGGATGTCGTTCGTATCGCCGTGGCCGCCCGTGATCGAGAGCGCCTGCCCGGCGGCGAAGATGTGCGGGCCAACGATCGCGCCGTTGTTGATCGCGTTGCGTAGCGCGAGATCGATGCCCGCGCCGCCGCCAACGTCGCGCAGCGTCGTGAAGCCGTTGCGCAGCATCGTCTGCGCGTTGCGAATGCTGTAGAGCGCGGCTTCGGGCACGTTGTCGGCGGTGCTGTTCTTCGGCCGCATGCCTTCGAGATAGAGCGAGGGCACGATGAACGGCGCGACGTGCGTGTGACAATCGATGAGCCCCGGCATCAGCGTGACGTCGCCGAGTTCCACGACGGCCGCGTCGCTGCCGGCGTCGCCCGCGTTCATCGACACGATGCGCTCGCCGCGCACCACGAGCACGCCCGGCGCGTGCATCGTCTTGCCGTCGAAGAGGCGCGCCGCTTTGAGGACGGTCACGCGCTCGGCGGCGCGCGCGCGCCACGGCAGCATCAGCGCGACGCCCGCGGCAGCCGCGGATGTAAGAAAGGCGCGGCGGCTAAATGCGCGCTGCGCCTCTTGAAAGAGCGATTCGGAGTAGGGAACGTGCGGGCAACGACAGTCGAACGGTTCGTTATGCATGCGAGGTACCTCCACTACCCGGTGCATTTCACACCGGCTCGCGCGCCCCTTGCATCCCCCTGTTAAGTTCGCGGCCGCGTTTACGGCACGCGCGCCAGGTGTACGGTCGCCCGCACACCTGGCGCACCCACGTCACTTCGACGAGGGCGTCGGCGTAGCGTGCGGCTTCATGATCTCCGAGAGCATGTCCGGGGTATTCGGGATGCGCTCGAGATGCGGGAACTTGATCCCGTCGTGATAGTCGAGCGCGAGGTGCGAGAACCACGTGCCCTGCTTCACGAGCAGTTGGATCGAATCGTGCGAGGATTTCGCCGCGGTCAGCGCTTCATTCCACACCTGCGGCGAGAACGCGCGATCGTTTACCGCGACGATCTGCATGTGCGGCGCGAGGCCCGTCTTCCAGGCCGCCGAGTTCTCGCGCACGTCGAAGACGTCGCCCTTTCCACTCATGCGCAGGCCGGCGTCGTACCACGCGTTGACCATGCGCCCCGGTCCGCCTCGCCCTTCGGCGAAGATATTGGGCTTGTCGGTGAACACGAGCTTGTAGCCCGCGCGCGCGAGTTCGCCCGTCGGCGGCTGCGGCGCAATCGAGTACACGTACTTCTCGAAGAAGCCGTGCCAGTCGTAGGGGACCACTTGATTGAGGTACCCTTCGATATCCTCGCGCGTGTAGGTCACGACCTTCGGTCCCGAGACGCCGCCAGCGAAGAGCTTGGTGTAATCGTCGAGCGACTTCTCGCCGTGCGTCTTCTCGCGAATGATCGTATCGGCGTCGAGCCAGATCAGCTCACCCTCGGTGTAGAAATCGCCGGCCGTGCGGCGCAGACTCGGATACCAGCCGCCGGCCGTGTAGAAGTACGGCGCTCCGGTGGTGATATCGATGATCGGCGTCGTGTTGCGTCCCGGCTCGTACGCGAGCGCCGCATAGAGCGCCGCGAGATACTCGGGATACTCCTTGGCATCGCGGATGCCCGAGCGGAACGAGAGCATATCGCCCATGTACTGGTTCATGCCTTCGTACTGCCAGAGCAGTTCGGTGTGCTCGGGAAACGGATCGTTGAAGTTCGGCTGCTGCAGGTCGAACGGACGGCGATACTTGCCGTTCCACGAGTGCGAGAACTCGTGCGGAACGAGATCGCCGCCGAGCTTCTGCGAGAGCGGGTCGGTCATGAAGTCGTCCGACGCGCGGTCGTCGCTCGATTGATGATGTTCGATCCCCTGGAACCCGATCGCATCGCTCAACGTGAGCTCCGCGTGATAGACGTTCCAATGGCGACCGCCGTAGAGCGCCATCGCTTCGGGCGTGAGGTGCTTGTACGCGTCGATGACCTTGTCGTCGATCTTCAGATCTTCGGGATGATCGGCGAAGAGGTCGAGATACGTCTTCGCGCCGTCGCCGCTCCACGTCTCGACGTGCTTGACGTAGCGTCCGATATCGGTCGGAGAATCGACGAGCGTCTCGAAGGTCACCGTGCCGAAATCGACGCGGTCGCCCGAACGCGACGTCACCGGCAGGGCCGAGGCGAAGTCCCATCCGTGCGGCATGATCATGCTCGCCTTGACGTAGTACTGTTCGTTATCGATGTTGCGCTGGTAGAGCACGAAACGATTCCAGTTGCCGACCATGATGTTTCGCGTCGCCATGGTGTCGCCCGGACCGTTGAGGAGCGCGGTGTACGTCACGTCGACGGTATCGACGCCCTTCGGAACGTCGATATGGAACGCGTACATATCCACCTGATCGCGATGCCAGGCGATGGGCTTGCCGTTCGCGCTCATGCGCAGTTCGGACATCACGCGCAGCGGCCCGGTCGGCCCGTGCTCGCCCGGAATCCACTCCGGGAAGTCGAGCGTGAACGGACCGGGTTTCACCGGAATCGTGAGGTGCGTGGTCGCGAGACCGAGCGGCGCTTTGGACGCATCGAGCACGACCGTCATGGGATTCGACTGCGTCGCGAGCGGCGCGTCGAGCGCATCCGCGCCCAAGAGGGCGACGGCGAGGGCCGCGGCGGCCCCGAGAATCAAGTGTTTCATCGTCGCTCCCATTACGGTTTCGCGTGCGGGCGCATGATCTGCATCAGCATGTCGGGCGTGCCTTTGATACGCTCGAGATGCGGAAACTTCACGCCGCCGCTATAGTGCAAGGTTAGAGTTTCGTAGTGGCCGTCGTGGTCGACGATCACGTTGGTCGGCGCGATGCGCGCCGACGAGCTCTTGAGCGCGGCGCGCCACACGTCGGGCGTGAAGGCGCGGTCGTTCACCGCGACGATCTTCATCCCGATGCCGAAGCCCGCGTTCCACGCGGCCGAGCCTTCGCGCACGTCGCCGACGCTGCCGCTATCCCCGAGGATGAGTCCCGCGTCGTACCACGAGTTCACGTAGTGGCGCGTGGTCTCTTGCGCCGCGAGGTACTTGTTCGGCTTGTCGTCGAGCACGAAGCGATAGCCCGCGCGCGCGAGTTCGTCGGTCGGGGGCTGCGGCGAGATCGAATACACGTACTTCTGGAAGAAGCCGTGCCAATTGTAGGGCACGACTTCGTTGAGATAGTGCTCGATGTCCGCGCGCGTGTAGGTGACCACCTTCGGTCCCGAAACGCCGCCGGCGAAGATCTTGGTGTAGTCGTCGAGCGACTTCTTGCCGTGCGTCTTCTCGCGAATGATCGTGTCGGCATCGAGCCACATCAGCTCGCCCTCGGTGTAAAAGTCACCCGCGGTGCGGCGCAACGAGCGATACGCTCCGCCCGTCGCGTAGAAATACGGCGCGCCGGTGGTGAGATCGATGATCGGCTCGGTCGCGCGGCCCGGCTCGTACGCCATGGACGCGTAGATCTCGGCGAGATACTCCGGATAATCTTTCGCCGTGCCCTTGATGCCCGAACGGAACGAGATCATGTCGCCCATGTACTGGTTCATGCCCTCGTACTGCCAGAGCAGCTCCGTGTGCTCGGGGAACGGTTCGTTGAAATTCGGCTGCTGCAGATCGAACGGACGGCGGTACTTGCCGTTCCACGAATGCGAGAATTCGTGCGTCAGCAGATCGCCGCCGCCGAAGTAGAGCGGATTGGTGAGGAAGTCGTCGCCCGCGCGATCGTCGCTCGACTGATGGTGCTCGATGCCCTGTCCGGGGATCAGGTCGCTGAGCGTGAGCTCCGAGTGATAGACGTTCCAATGATGGCCGCCGTAGAGCGCGATCGCCTCCGGCGTCATGCGCTTGTAGGCCGCGATCAGTTTCGGCGAGAGATCGAGATCCTCGGGATGATCGGCGAAGAGATCGAGATACGTCTTCGTCGCGCCCTGCTGCCAGGTGAGGATGTGGCGATAGTAGCGGCCCGAGTCGGTCGGCGAATCCACGAGCGTCTCGAGGCTGACCGTTTTGAAGTCCACGCGCTGACCCGAGCGCGACTGCACCGGAAGCGCGCTCGCGTAATCCCATTTGTCGGGCAGAATCAGGCTCGCGCGCACGAAGTACTTCGTATTGTCGATGTCGCGCTGATAGAGAATGTAGCGATTCCAGTTTCCGACCATGATGTCGCGCGTCGCGAGCACGCCGTCGGTGAAATCGTTATTGGTATTGAGCAGTACGGTGAAGTCGGCGTTCAGCGTGGTGACGCCTTGCGGCACGTCCACGTGAAACGCGTAGAGATCCACCTGGTCGCGGTGCCACGCGAGCGGTTTACCGTTCGCGCTGATCACGAGTTCCGACATGTCGTGCAACGGCCCGGTCGGGCCGTGTTCGCCCGGAATCCACTCCGGATAGTCGAGCGTGAACGGGCCCGGCTTCACCGGGATCGTCATGTGGGTGTAGGCGAATCCGCGCGGCGCGGTGCGCTCGTCGAGCACCACCGTCATCGGATTGACCTGCGTCGCGAGCGAGGGTTCCAGCGCGGGCGCTGCATGCGCGCGCGCGGACCCGGCGGCGACCAAAAAGACGGCGAGAAGCGCGGTCGGGAAAGCCCGCCGCAGTCTCGGAGAAAGATTCATGAAAGCCTCCACGTGCAGTCTAACCCGCACGATAGGCTTAAACGGAAATAAACTCCTTGCGGTTGCCGCGCGCGCGCCGCTTAGGCGACGTCGCGCACCTCGGCCCGCGCGAGCGCGTAGCCGGTGAGCCGCTCGATGAGCGCTTCGTACGAGATGCCGAGGGTCGCGCACGCGTCGGGGAAGAGGCTGGTCTGCGTGAGGCCGGGGAGCGTATTGACCTCGAGGATGTGCGGACGGCCCTCTTTGGTGACGATGAAATCGGTGCGCGAGTAGTCGCGCAGCCCGATGAGGCGATGCACCGAGAGCGCGAGCATCTGCAGGCGCGCGGCGAGATCTTCGTCGATCTTCGCGGGCACGATGTGGGTGCTGCCGCCCGGTGCGTACTTGGATTCGAAGTTGTAGAAGTCACCCGCGTTCGAGACGATCTCGATGACCGGGAGCGCCTCCTCGCCGAGAATGCCGCACGTGAACTCGCGGCCTTCGAGATACTCTTCGGCCATGATCTGCGGGTAGGCTTTTGCTGCCGCGATCATGGCATTCGTCCACTGTTCGTGCGTGTGCACGATCGCGACGCCTTGCGAGCTGCCTTCGTAACGCGGCTTGATCACGAGCGGCAGATCGAGCGAGCCCGGCAACAACGGCAGCGTGCCGCCCGAGAGATCGAAGAGATCCCATGCGGCGGTCGGCAGCCCTTCGGCGGCGAGCAACTTCTTCGTGAGGTGCTTGTCCATCGCGAGCGCCGACGGCTCCACGCCGCTGCCCGTGTACGGAATGTCGAGAAAATCGAGGAGCGCCTGCACCTGACCGTCTTCGCCGCCCGGGCCGTGCAGCGCGTTGAAGACCGCGTCGGGCGCGATCTCGCGAATCGCATCCACGAAACGGCGGTCGTAGTCGAGCGACTGCGCGTCGTAGCCGAGCGACTGCAACGCGCGCATCACGCCCGATCCGGTTTGGATCGAGATCTCGCGCTCCGAACTACTGCCGCCCATGACGACGGCGATCTTCTTATTTCTCTTCGTCATCCCGCATGCGTTTCGTCGGTGAAGACACCGACCAGATGCACTTCCAACTGCAACTCGACGCCGAAACGATCGTGCACGGCGCGTCGGACGCGCGCGAGCAGTCCGGCCACGTCCGCCGCGGTCGCGCCGCCGACGTTGTTGATGAAGTTGGCGTGTAGTGGGGAGACTTCCGCGCCGCCGTGCCGCCATCCCTTAGCGCCGACCGCTTCGATCAGCCGCGCCGCCTTATCGCCCTCGGGATTGCGAAAACACGAACCGGCGTTCGGCAGCGCGATCGGCTGCGTGCTCTTGCGCCGCACCAGGCGCGCCTGCATCTCCTCGCGCACGACCTTGGGGTCGCCTCGCTCGAAGGCGAGCGTCACGCGCGACACGACCGCGTCGCGAGCGAGCGTCGTGTGCCGGTAATAGTATTGCACCGTGACCGGGTGCGGCTCGGGCTTGGTCGGACGCTGCACCCATACCTCGCGCACGAAATCGCCTATCTCGCGGTCGGTTCCGGCGTTCATGCGCAGCGAGCCGCCGACCGTGCCGGGAATCCCCGCGAGCGAACCGATGCCGATCGCGCCGAGCGACGCGGCCTTGGCCGTGACCGCCGCCATGCCCGCCGACGCGCCGGCTTCGACGATGACGTGCGTCACTTCGGCGCGCGCGTGCACCTCGGCGAACGCACCGCCCAGGCGCAGCACGACGCCGCGCATGCCGCCGTCGCCCACGAGCACGTTGCTCCCGCTCCCGAGCACGAACCACGGAAGCGAGCGCGCGAAGCAGTGCGCCATCAACGCGGCGAGCTCCGACTCGCGCTCGACGGTGACGAAGACGTCGGCCGGGCCGCCGATCTTCCACGAGGTGTACGAGCCGAGCGGCTCGTCGAACCGCGCGCGCTCGCCGAAGATCGCGCGCAGCGCCGCGCGATCGTGCTCGTCGAGCAGCGACGCGAGCGCCTGCGCGGTCGTGAGGCTCATACGCGAATCGCTTCGACTCGACGCGCGAGACGCGCGGCCACGTCGGTGATGTTGCCCGCTCCGAGCATGAGCACGAGCGCCCCGTGCGGCGCTTCGTCGAAGACGCGTTCCTCGAGATCTTCCACGCGCGCGACGTAGGTGACGCGCGTGCCGCTCGTGGCGAGCGGCTCGCCGATCGAACGTTCGCTCACGCCGGGCACCGGCGATTCCGACGCCGCATAGACGGGCGCGAGATACACGCGATCCGCGCCGTGCAGCGCGTCGGCGAAGTCGCGCGCGAGATACGCCGTGCGCGAGTAACGATGCGGTTGAAAGGCCACGACGACGGGGCCGCGATGGTACTGGCGCGCCGCGGCGATCGTAGCGCGCACGGCGGTCGGATGGTGCGCGTAATCGTCGACCACCACCATGCGTTCGCCGCGTGCCAGAATATCGAAGCGCCGCCGCACCCCGCGAAACGCGCGCATGCCTTCGGCGATGCGCGCGAATGGAATCTCGAGTTCTCGCGCCACGGCGATGGCCGCGAGCGCGTTCGCCACGTTGATCGCGCCGGGAAGACCGAGCTCGATCGTTCCGAGACACACGCCGCCGGCGATCACGTCGAACGCCGTGCCGAGCCCTTCCTGCCGAATCGCGCTCGCGCGCACGTCGGCGCGCGGTCCGAATCCGAACGTTACCGTGCGCGCCGATCGCGCGTGCTCGACGAGGGACGCGGCGAGCGGATCGTCGACGCCGACGATCGCCGCGCCGTCCGCGGGGAGCTTCGAGAGAAATTCGTCGAACGCGCGCACCAGTTGCGGCAGTTCGTCGTCGCTCTTGAGATGATCGTTCTCGATATTGGTCACGATCGCGATGCGCGGATCGAGCAGCGCGAACGACCCGTCGGACTCGTCGGCTTCGGTGACGAACCACGGCGACGTGCCGTCGTGCGCGTTGGTTCCGAGCGCGCCGTCGATGCCGCCGAGCACGAGGCTCGCGTCCACGCCGCCGGCGCGCAGCGCCGCGTGCACCATCGCCGTCGTCGTGGTCTTGCCGTGCGTGCCGCAGACGGCGACGCCCGAGCGCTCCGCGATCAAGCGCGCAAGCAACTCGCCGCGATGCAAGAGCGGAATGTGCGCGCGCTGCGCGGCGAGATACTCGGGATTGCGTCGATCGATCGCGGAGCTCACCACCACCGTCGACGCACCCTCGACGTTCGCCGCGTCGTGCCCGATCGCGATGCTCGCACCCTCCTCGCGTAGGCGCAGGACGAGCGGCGTTTCACGCACGTCCGACCCGCTGACGCGTTCGCCGCGCGCGAGCAGCACGCGCGCGATCGCGCTCATGCCGATGCCGCCGATGCCGACGAAGTGCCAGGTGGGCCGTGCTTCCATTACGCCGCGCTCCTTCGCGCCGCGAGCGCGTCAATCCGGGCGAGAATAGTCGCAACGGGATCGGCTTCGCGCAGTCGCTGCGCGGCGGCCTCGAGCGCGGCGAGGCGGCTCGGCGCCGTCGCCTCGGCGAGCGTGAGGCCGAGCTTGCCGGCGGCGAGATCGCGGTCGTCGAGCACGAGGGCCGCCCCGGCCCGCGCGACGCGCTCGGCGTTGGCGCGCTGGTGATCGTCGGCGGCGTGCGGATAGGGAACGAGGATCGCCGGACGGCCGGTCGCGGCGAGCTCTCCGAGCGTGGATGCCCCGGCGCGCGCGAGCACCAAATCGGCGGCGGCGTAGGCGTCGCTCATGTCGTCCAGGTAGGGCCGCACCGCGCCCTCCTCGCGGCCGAGCTCGCGCCGCACGCGGTCGTACTCGCGCTCGCCGGTCACGTGGATGAGTTGCCAGCCCTCGGGGAGCCCGGCGCCGCGCAGCAGCGTGGTGAGCGCATCGTTGATCGAGCGCGCGCCCTGACTTCCGCCCATGGCGAGCAGGGTGCGGCGCGTCGGGGCGAGGCCGAGGCGTACCTTCGCGTCCTCGCGCGTCGGCAACGCGCGCAGCGCGGCGCGCACCGGGATACCCGCATGCACGTACTTCCCGGCAAAGCGCGCGTCGCCGTCGGAGAATGCTCCCCACACCTCGTCCACCATCGGCGCCAGCAAGCGATTGGTGAGTCCGGGCTGCGCGTTCGGTTCGAGCAGCGCGATCGGTGCGTGCACGAGCCCGAGCGCGCGCAGGATGCGCGCCGCGAAGACGACCGGAAAGCAGACGTATCCGCCCGTGGCGATCACGATGTCGGGCTTGGCGCGCGCCACCACGCGCAACGCCTGCAGCGTGCCGCGCGCGTTCGCAAGCGCGGTGCGCGCGAGTTCGAACGAGAGCCGACGCGTGAGCGGACGGCTCGCGACCGTCGCGAGCGCGTATCCGGCTTTGGGAACGATCGTGGTCTCGATGCGATCCGCGCTGCCGACGAAGAGCACGTTCGCACGATCGCGAAGCGCGTCGGCGATGGCGATCGCGGGGTAGAGATGACCGCCGGTCCCGCCGCCCGCGAAGAGTACGTTCACGCGACTTTGCGGTGACGCCCGACGTTGAGGATCAGCGCCACCGAGACGAGGTTGACGATGAGCGAACTTCCGCCGAACGAGATGAAGGGCAGCGGAACGCCCGTCACCGGCCACGACGACGAGACGACGCCGATATTGATGAACGCTTGAATGACGATGAGCGACGCGCACCCGACCGCGAGGAAGAATCCGAAACGATCCGGCGCCGCCATCGCGATGCGCACCGCGCGATAGGCGAGCACGACGAAGAGCACGATGACGACGACCGCTCCGACCAGTCCGAGCTCTTCGCCGAGCACCGAAAAGATAAAGTCGGTGTACTGTTCGGGGAGGTAGAAATACTTCGCGCGCGATGCCCCGAGCCCGACGCCGAAGAGCCCGCCGGAACCGAGCGCGAGCAGCGACTGCACGATGTGAAAGCCGGTGTTCTGCGGATCCTTCCACGGGTCGAGGAAGGCGAAGATGCGGGCGCGCTTGTACGGGCTCGCGACGATGGAGATCGCCGCGAGCGGAACGGTCGAGAGAAAGATCGCGAGCAGGTGCGGAATGCGCGCTCCCGCCGCAAAGAACATCGCGAACGCGACCATCACGTAGAGGCTCGCCGTGCCCATGTCGGGCTCTTTGAGGACCAAGAGCGCGCAGAGAAAGACCGGCACGCAGAGCGGCACGAGCCCGCTCGTGAGCGACGTGATGCGCTCCCCGCGTGAGGCCAGCATCGCCGAGAGATAGATCACGAGCGCGAGCTTGGCGAATTCCGACGGTTGGAAGCTCAGCGACGACGCGCCGATCCAACGACGCGCGCCGTTGACGTCGATGCCGACGTGCGGCACGAGCACCGCGAGGAGCGCGAGCACGATACCCGCGAGCAGATACGGCGCGGCGCGGCGCAGCTTCTGATACTCGATGCGATACGCACCGTAGGCGCAGATGAGTCCGACCACGAGCCACATGAACTGACGCTTCACGTAGAACGCGACGTCGTGGTGCTCGGCGTACGCGGTCGCGCTCGACGCCGAGAAGATCATCACGAGACCGATGCCCACGAGCGCGGCAACCGCGGCGAAGAGGAACGTATCGGGCGGCGTCGCGACGAACGCGCGCCGGCTCGCGCGCTCGCGCTCGTCGTACGCGCCGCGCTCCAGGCGCGCGGCGCTACGCATCGGCCGTCTCTCGCAAGGCGCGCACCGCCGCGGCGAAGCGCTCGCCGCGATCTTCGGCCGACCGGAACATATCGAACGACGCGCAGCCGGGTGAGAGCAGCACCACGTCGCCGGGGCTCGCGAGCGCGCGTGCACGCGCGACGGCGTCGTCCATCGACTCGGCGCGCACGACGTGCACCTCGCCCGCGTGCGACGCGATCTCTTCGGCCGCCTCGCCGATGGCCACGAGCGCTTTCGCACGCGAACGCAAGGCCGTGCCGAGTTCCGCGAAATCCGTGCCTTTGGAACGGCCACCGGCGATCAGCACGATCGGGCGCTCGTATGCGTGTAGCGCGGCGACGACCGAACCGGGGTTGGTGGATTTGGAATCGTCCACGTAGAGCACGCCGCCGATCTCCGCGACGGGCTCGAGGCGGTGCGGCATCGGACGAAAGCTCGCGACCGCGGCGCGCAGCGGTTCGGCCTCGCACCCCACCGCGAACGCCGCGAGCAGCGCGGCCATGACGTTCTGCACGTTGTGCTCGCCCGCGAGCGGAATCTCGTCGCGGTGCAGCACCGCGATCGGCCGCGGGTCGCCCGCGATCGGCGCGTACACGATCGCGTCACCGTGCAGATAGATCGTCGCGCTGTCGTGGCGTTCGCCGAGCGTGAACCAGAGCTGACGAGCGTGCATCCGCGGCTCGCCGCGCGCGACATCGAGTGCGGCGATGCGCGGATCGTCGAGGTTGCCGATGAAGACGTCGCTGCCCGCTTGATTGGCGAAGATGCGAAACTTGGCTTCGGCATACTCGTCCATCGAATGGTAACGGTCGAGGTGATCCGGTGCGAGGTTGAGGATCACCGACACGCGCGGTTTGAACGAACGGATCGTTTCGAGTTGGAACGACGATACCTCGGCGACCACCCAATCATCGGGCGTGAGGTCGAGGACCTCCTTGATGAGCGGATTGCCGATGTTGCCGCCGACGTGCACCGAGCGGCCGCACGCGCGCAGCACGTGTCCGATGAGCGCCGTCGTCGTGGACTTGCCCTTCGTCCCGGTGACCGCGATCACGGGCGCCTTGCAGAGACGAAACGCGAGCTCGATCTCGCCGAGTACGGGAACGTTGCGCTGCTGTACGGCGCGCACGACCGGCGAGTTGAGCGGTACGCCGGGCGAGAGAATCGCCGAGTTCAATGCGCCGATGACCTCGTGCATCTCGTCGGGCGCGACGAAGCGCGCGCCGAAGCCCTCGACCGCTTCGATTGCCGCGGCGAGATCGGCACGGGGTTTCTCGTCGGTCGCATAGACGGTTGCGCCGCGTGCGCGCAGCACCTCGGTCACGGCGAGGCCGCTCTTGCCGAGACCGATCACGAGCGCGGTCGTATGTGCGTCGAAGGTGAAGGTGGTCATCGTACGATCGCCGCTCCGAGTGCCGCAAGCACGCACGATGCCGACCAGAACAGATAGGTCACCGAGGTTTCGCGCATACCGCCAAGTTCGAAATGATGGTGCAACGGGCTCATGCGGAAGATGCGCTTGCCGCCCGTCGCTTTGAAGTAAGAGACTTGGAGAATCACCGAGAGCGCCTCGGCCACGAAGACGCCGCCGATGAGCACGAGCAGCAGCATCTCGCCTTCCACGATGGCGATGCCCGAGAGCAGCGCGCCGAGGGCGAGCGAGCCGGTGTCGCCCATGAACATCTTCGCCGGATGTCGGTTGTAGAACAGAAAGCCGAGACATGCGCCGATGCCGAGCAGCGCGGCCTCGGTCGGCGCCGAGAGCCGCATGGCGAAGCCGATCGCCGCGAGCACGACGAGCGGCGGAATCATCGTTCCCGTCGCGAGACCGTCGAGTCCGTCGGTGAGGTTGACCGCGTGAATCGCGCCCGTCACGGCGAGAATGCCGAGCAGCAGCCAGAGCCAATGCGGTGCCGTAACGACGAGGGTCCCCGCGTGAAAGATCACGTCGCGCGGAAAGATGCCGTACGAGTCGGTCAGTCCGCGCAAGAAGACGATCGCGGCGAGCGCGGTCGCGAGATACTTGGTGCGCGCGCGCAGCCCCATGTTGCGACCGCGCGTGATACCGAGGATGTCGTCGACGAAACCGACGAGCGCGCAGAGCAGGACGAGCACGACGAGTTGCCCGACGAACGGCACGCCCCAATTGGCGAGCATCGGCAGCATCGCGAGCGCGAAGAGCACGCCGCCCATCGTCGGCGTTCCGGTCTTCTTCTGGTGCGTCTCCGGCGCGTCTTCGTAGGCGTGCTGTTTGATTTGCAGCCGGCGCAGCAGCGGTAGGAGCAGCGCTCCGCCGACGAGCGCCACGAGCAAGCCCTCCGCGAGGTACAACGCGGCAACGCCCGTCATGCCGCGCGCTCCACGAGCGGGTTGGCGCCGTCGCCCCGCCACTTGAGCACGACGATCGGGGTCTGTTCGTCGGAGTTGCCGTGCGGATTGTCGAGCAACGCGCGTTCGACCGCGTCGCGCACGACCGAGCGCGAGGCACCGAGCACCTTCGCCTTCTCCAGATCGTTCGCATCGACGACGGTGCAATCCACGCCCGTGCGCGCGCGCACCGCTTCGCAGAACGCGTCGGGCTCGCGCGGCGCGAAGACGATCGCGCGCTCGTAGGGCGGCAGCGTGCCGGTGTAGCCGTCGATCGCGGTAATCGCTTCGCCCATGATCTCGTAGAAAACGCCGCGCTTGCCGCGCAGACGCCCGAGCACGTGCATCACCGCCGCATAGAGCACCTTCGCCTGACCCACCTGATCGATCACCAACTGCAGCGACTCGGGTTGATTGATCGTCGCGAGCGCTCCCGCGCGGCGCGCGAGCGCGTACGCAAGGCGCGACGGGCGCACGAATTCGGCGGGTACGAACTCACCCTGCGCGATGGCGACCGCGGTCTCGGAGATCGCGAGCACGTCGCCGGGACGCGCGATGCCGCGCACCGCGTCGGCAACGAGCGCGACGAGATCGTCGTCGCGATGGACCAAGCGCGTGCGCACCGGAATCGCAATCACGCCGGTGGGGACGTCGGGACGGTTGACGGCGAGGGCGCGGGTCACGCTTTGAGCTCCTGAACGATTTCCTCGAGACGATATCTGCGCGATCCCTTGAGGAGCACTACGTCACCCGCGCGCGCGTGCTCTCGGACCCATTGCGCGGCTTGAGCATTCGTCGCGTAGGGCACGATGCGCTCCGAGGAAAGCCCTGCGCGCACGGCACCCATCGCAAGCTCGCTTGCAAACTCGCCGCCGACGAGCATGAGATCGACGTTCGTCGCAGCCGCGTGAGCGCCGACCTGCGCGTGGAGGTCGGCTGCCTGCTCGCCGAGTTCGGCCATGCTGCCGAGCAGCGCGATCCGCCGCGCGGCGCGTTCGTGCGCGAAGGCGTCGAGCGCGGCCATCATGCCCGCGGCGTTCGCGTTGTACGCATCGTAAATCAGCGTCACCCCGTCGGGAAGCGCGATGCGCTCGTAGCGGCCCTGCGGGAGCGTGAGTTCCGGAATCGCCGCGAGGATCGTTGCGTGACGAACGTCCAGCTCGCTCGCCGCCGCGATTGCGGCCGCGAGGTTCGCCCGGTTGTGCAGGCCCGGCACGCGCGCATCGATCGCGTAGCCGCGCTCGTGCGAGCCGTCGATTTCGAGCAGCCGCGCGGAACCGAGCAACGCGGTGACGCGATGGTGCGTCGGCACGTTCGCGTCGCTCTCACCGGCGAAGAACCAATGCGGCGGCCGCTCGAGCGCGGGCGCGCGACGGATCGAGGCCGCGTCGCTCGCGTTGAGGATCGCGCGCGCGCCGCCGCCGAAGAGGCCCCACTTCGTCTCCTCGAGGCGCTCGCGCGAGCCCATGATCTCGAGGTGCGCGTCGCCCACGTTGGTGAGGATGCCGATATGCGGCTTCGCCACCTCGACGAGCGCCGCGATGTCGCCGTAGTGGCGCGCACCCATCTCCACCACGAGCACGTCGTGACGATCGTTTTCGGCCGCGAGCAGCAGCTTGCTCACGCCGATCTCGTTGTTCTCGTTCGCGGGCGACGCAAGTACGCGGTCGCCGTAGCGCCGCGCGAGCAACTGCGCGGCGAAGACCTTCGTCGTCGTCTTGCCCGCGCTGCCGGTGATCCCGAGAACGCGCCCGCGAAAGCGGTCGCGCGACGCGCCCGCGAGCGCCATGTACGCACGCAAGCAGTCCTCAACCACGAGCGCGGTGCGCGAGGGCGGGCGAACGTCGGAATCCTCGATGACGACCGCGACCGCGCCCTTCGCCACCGCCTCTTCGACGAAGTGATGGCCGTCGAAACGCTCGCCGCGCAACGCGAGAAATGTATCGCCCGGTTCGATCGCGCGCGTGTCGGTGACCACGCGCAGATACGACGGCGCGCGCTCGAAGCCGAAGACTGCGGCGCCCGTCGCCGCAACGGCGACGTCGAAGGGAATCTTCATCGCGGCACTCCGCGCGCCGCAAGCGCGTCGCGCGCGACGGCGACGTCGTCGAAGGGCAGCGTGCGTTCGCCGACGATTTGATAGTTTTCGTGTCCCTTGCCGGCGACGAGCACCACGTCGCCCGCATGCGCTTCGCGCACCGCGCGTTCGATGGCGGCGCGCCGATCGGGTTCGATGACGTGCGCGTGGGCGCCGATGCCCGCCTCGATCTCGCCGATGATCGCGAGCGGCGCCTCGGAACGCGGGTTGTCGCTCGTGACGTAGATCGCGTCGGCGAACTGCGCCGCAATACGCCCCATCTCGGGACGCTTGCCGCGATCGCGATCGCCGCCGCAGCCGAAGACGACGACGAGGCGCTTCGCCGTGGTCGCGCGCAGCGCGCGCAGCGCCTGTTCGAGCGCGTCGGGCGTATGCGCGTAGTCCACCACCACGTCGACGTCGGCCGCGCCGACGTGTTCCATGCGACCGCTCACGCGGGTGAGCGCGGCGAGTCCGCGCGCGCTGGTTGCATCGTCGATGCCGAGCGTGCGCGCCACGCCGATTGCCGCGAGGGCGTTGGCCACGTTGAAGCGTCCGGGGAGATTCACGTGCACGGCCGTGCCGTCGACCGCGAAATCGGATCCCTGCGGCGTCGCGACGATCGCGCTCGCGCGCAGCTGCGCATCGGCGGCATCGCCGTAGGTGACGACGGTGCGCACCCGTCCGGCGAGTTCGCGCGCCCACTGCGCGCCGTGCGGATCGTCGACGTTGAGCACGAGCGCGTCGCTCATCGTGAAGAGACGACGCTTGGCGGCGGCGTACGCTTCGATCGTGCCGTGAAAGTCGAGATGATCGCGGGTGACGTTGGTGAGGGCGGCTGCGGCGAAGTGCACGTCCTCGACGCGGTCGAGCGCGAGCGCGTGCGAACTCACCTCCATCGCGACGGCGCGCGCGCCCGCGTCGCGCATCTCGGCGAGCAGCGCGTGGAGTTCGTTCGGCAGCGGCGTCGTATTCGCGAGCGGCCAGCGACGCTCGCCGAACTCCGCGCCCACCGTGCCGATCACGCCGCACGGCCGGAGCGCCGCGTTACAGATCGCCGCGATCATGCGCGTGGTGGTGGTCTTGCCGTTGGTTCCGGTAACGCCGATCACGTCGAGCGCGCGCGACGGATCGCCGTAGAACGCGGCCGCCAGCGCCGAGAGCGCGCGTCGCGTGTCGGGAACGTGCAGCACGGTCACGTCGCCGTGCAGCGCGAGGCCGCGCGCCGCTTCGACCACGACCGCGATCGCGCCCGCGGCGATCGCCGCTTGGAGAAATTCGTGACCGTCGCTCTTCTCGCCGTGGATCGCGACGAAGATCGCTCCCGGACGCACGCGACGCGAATCGATCTCGAGCGCGTTCACGATGCGATCGCGCGCGCCGGAGACCTGCGTGCTCGCGGGGAGACGTCCGATGAGCGTGGAGAGCGCAACGTCGCGCAACATCATCGCGCGTGCTTCTCCTTCGCCGCCGCAATCAAGCGCGGATCGGGCAGGATGCCGACGTGCAGCATCGCGGCACGCGCGATTTTGGTGAACGCGGGCGCGGCGACGACGCCGCCGTAGTAGGAGCCTTCGGGACGCTCGACCTTCACGAAGATGACGAAGCGCGGATGCTCGGCGGGGATCATGCCGATGAACGACGCCGCGTAATAGCCCGGACGATAGACGCCGTCCACGACCATCTGCGCGGTGCCCGTCTTACCCGAGGTCGTGTAGCCGGGAATCTGCGCGGCCGGATCGCCGGTTCCGCCGGTCACGACGGCGCGCAAAAACTTCTGCAGTGCGAGCGCCGTCTTCGGCGAGAAGACGCGCCGTTCGACTTCGGGCGGATAGGTGTAGAGCACGTGGCCTTGCGCGTCCTCGATCGCGTGCACGATCCGCGGACGCATCAGCACGCCGCCGTTGGCGATCGCACAGTAGAAACGCGCCATCGCGAGCGGCGTGACGGAGACGCCTTGGCCGAACGCCATCGTCGCGAGGGACGAATCGCTCCACTCGGCCGGCGGCGGAACGATGCCGGGGTTCTCGCCCGGGAGTTCGACATCGGTCGGGGAGCCGAAACCCGCCTTGCGCTCCATCGCATAGAACGTGCTGCCGCCCGTCGCGAGCGCGACCTCCGCCGCGCCGACATTGTGCGAGTACTCGATGATCTGTTCGAGCGTCTCGGTGGAGCCGATGGTCGGCATGTCGTCGTCGGCGTTGTGGATCACGTGTCCGCCGACTTCGAGCGTGTCGCGCGCGGGGAAGCGCGATTGCATCGTCACTTTGCCCGATTCGAGCGCGGCGGCGGCGGTGATGAGCTTGTACGTCGAGCCGGGCTCGTACGCGTCGGTCACGGCGCGATCGCGACGATCGGCGTCGGGGAACTTCCAGAAGTGATTCGGATCGAAGTGCGGCAGGTTGGCCATCGCGAGGATCTCGCCGGACCACGGATCCATCACGATCGCGGTGCCGTCGAGGGCGTGATACTTCTTGACCTGTTCGCTCAGCGCTTCTTCGGTGACGAATTGCAGATAGGGATCGAGCGTAAGCTCCACGTTCAATCCCGGTTGCGCGGGTTTGACGATCGTTTCGTGACCGAAGGGAATCGGCCGACCGAACTCATCGGTCTCAAGCGTGACCTTGCCCGAGGTTCCCTTGAGGATCGAGTCGAGCGAATATTCGAGGCCGTCGAGACCGTTTTCATCGGTGCCGACGAAGCCGAGCATCGTGGAGGCGGTATCGCCCACCATATCCACGCGCCGTCCGGTATCTTCTTGCTTGAGCTGGATGCCCACGAGGCTAAGCGCCCGTACGCGATCGGCCTCTTCGTTCGTGATCTTGCGCGCGATCCACACGAACCAAAGTCGCTTGTCGTGCAGCGCGGCGATCGTGTCGGGATCGAGCTTGCCGACGACCGTCTGCAGTTTCGCGATCGTCGTCTCGGGGTCGAGGATGTCGTGCGGTACCGCATAGACGCTCTGGGAAGGGAGCGAGCGCACGAGCACGCCGCCGTCGCGATCGAGCAATTCGCCGCGCCGCGCGAAGACGTCGACGGTGTCGGAGCGCTGCGCGAGCGCCGCGCGCGCGAGCACGGGGCCGTCCATCACCTGCACTTTGTAGAGGCGAAACGCGAGAAACGCGGCGATTCCGAGGCAGATGTAAAAAAAGACTTTCGCGCGCATCGGTGCGATGCGCGCGAAGGATCGTTTTTGCACCGGCGGCCGTCCCGTGATCGGGCCCTACCGCGTATGCGGGTGAGGTGCCCCGCCGCCGAACCACCCCGCGATCGAGTTGAGCACCGGGAAGTTTCCGTTCGCGACATGCGGCGCGTTATCGAGCCTCACCAGGCTGAACTGCTCGGGCTGATGCATGTCGAGTTTGGCGGCGATGCGCGCGAGGCGTTCGTCGGATTCGAGCATCGCGATGCGATCGTCGAGACGCGCGGTCTCTTCTTGAAGCGCGGCGCGTTGCGCCTGCGCCTTGCCGACGGCGTAGCTGAGACTCGTCACGTTGGACGTGAGCATGACGTAGCCGAGAAGGCCGCCGAGCAAGAGCGTGAGCACCGCGCCGACGCGCAGCAGGCTCGCGTAGCGGGCGCGATTGTTCTTGACGATGCGCGTCTCGGTGGCGCTGCGCGCGCTGCGTGGATTGGCGATGCGCGGGCGCGCGCGTTCGACCTGCGGCTGAACCATGGCCATGAGGGACTAACTTGCCTTCCGTTGCGCGGCGCGCAGCTTGGCGCTGCGTGCACGGGGGTTACTCGCCATCTCGCTCTCGTCGGGCAGGATGGGCTTCTTGGTGAGAATCTCGAGCCGCTCGTCCTCGCGGAACGTGTGCTTCACGATGCGGTCTTCGAGCGAATGGAAACTGATCGCGACCACGCGCCCCGCGCCGCGCAGCCGTGAGATCGCGGCGTGCAGTCCGTCGCGTAGCACGTCGAGTTCGTCGTTGACCGCGATGCGCAGCGCCTGAAAAACGCGCGTCGCGGGATGGATGCGCTCGCGCTTGCCGGGGCGATGCACGACGCCAGCGACGAGTTGCGCGAATTCGGTCGTGGTCTTGGGCAGTGAGCCGCTCGTACGCCGTTCGACGATGGCGTGCGCGATGCGGCGCGCGGCGCGTTCTTCGCCGTAGTGAAAGAAGATGTCGGCGAGTTCGCGTTCGCTCGCGGTGGCGAGCACCTCGTAGGCGCTCTGCCCTTCGAGCGGATTCATGCGCATATCGAGCGGGGCGCTCTCGCGGAACGAAAAGCCGCGCGTTGCTTCATCGAGTTGCATGGACGATACCCCCAAATCGAAGAGGACTCCATCGACGAGCGGCACCCCGCACTCGTCGAGCACGCGGCCGAGTTCCGAGAAGTTGGCGTGCACGAAGGTCAATGACGGATCCCCGATCGCCGCCGCACGCGCGGCCGCGTTCGGATCGGCGTCGAGCGCGATCAGCCGACCACCCCGCAGGCGCTCCAAAATCGCACGGGAGTGGCCGCCCGCGCCAAAGGTCGCATCGACGTAGATCCCATCCGGCCGGATCGCCAGATACTCGAGCGACTGCTCGAGCAGTACCGAAACGTGCATCGTTATCGCAGCACCACATCAATAGAGTCCGAGGTCGGCCATGAACTCGGCGACCTCGCCCTCGGGGGCGGTCTGCGCGGTGTAGCGCTCCTTGGCCCAGATCTCGACCCGGGTCAGCGCGCCGATCGAGACGATCTCACGATCGATCCCGGCGTAGGCCCGAAGCGCGGCGGGGATGAGGAGACGCCCCTGGGCATCGCACGCGACCTCTTCTGTATTGGCGAAGACCTGGCGCACGTAGCCGCGGAACTTGTCGTCCTTGCGCGGGACTGCCTCGAGTTTGGCACAGACGCCGGCCCAGGTGACGCTCGGGTAGAGCGCGAGGCATGGGTCAGGTAGGGCTATCGTGATGACGAAGCCCGCTCCAAGCCGTTCCCGATATCGCGCCGGCACGATGAGCCGCCCCTTGTCGTCCAAGGCGTGCTCCACCGAACCCGTAAAGCGCGGCAGCTCAGCTTGCAAAGCCCCTCCCTGCAGCACCACCTGACACCACTTTGCACCACTATACGCCCTTCCCTACGGGACGGCAAGGCAGGACGAGACGGCTTTTGCCCACGACCAGCTATAAAAAAGGAGCCCCCGACCATACGGCCGGGGGCTCCGAAGCGCGATGAGGATCGCGCCGCTAGCCGATCAAGTATCCGCCGTCCACCACGAACGTTTGTCCGGTGACCCAGTTCGCGGCGTTGCTCGCGAGGTAGAGCACGCAGGCGGCGATGTCTTCGGGGGTGCCGATGCGGCCGAGTACGATGCGCTTGTTGAACTCCTCGGTCGGCGGCGGGCCTGCGCCGCGATTCATCGCCGCGACGCCTTCGGTTGCGATCAGGCCCGGGAGCACGGCGTTCACCGTGATCTTGTCGGGGCCGAATTCGAGCGCCGCGCTGCGCGTGAGCATGTTCATGCCACCCTTGCTCGCATCGTAGTGCGCGAGCCCGGGCATCGAGGGGTGCAGCGAGTCAACCGACGAGATGTTGATGATGCGCCCGCCCGTGCCTTGCCCGCGCATCTGCAACGCCGCTTCGCGTAGGCAGAGGAACGCGCCGCGCAGGTTGACGTCTTGCACGCGCTCCCAATCGGCGAGCGACATGTGCGCGATCAGCTTGGCCGGAAAGATCCCCGCGTCGTTCACCAAGATGTCCACGCGGCCGAAGCGCTCGAGCGTGTGGCGCAGCATGCGCGTCACGTCGGGCTCCGCGCTCACGTCGGTCTCGATCCACGTCGCGCGGTCCGCGTGCGCGTTCAACTCGTCGGCGACGCGCTCCGCGGCCGATGGATTGCGGTCGGCAATCGCCACGGAGGCGCCGGCCTCGGCGAAGAAGCGCGCGATGCCGTGACCGATGCCGGAACCCGCGCCGGTCACGACCGCCACCTTGCCCTCGAGCCCAAAGAGCTCGGCCAGGAACGGGGACGTCGTCGGGTGCACGGTCATGCCGCGATCGTACGCCGCAGATCGGAAATCCCGGGGAACGCCCGAGAGACGGCATCCCGCCGCTTGCCAATATATATTCGCATATTGTAATATACATATAGAAACCATGCGGCACTTCAAGGCAGAGATCTTCAAGACGCTCTCGCACCCGATGCGCATCCGCATTCTCGACGCGCTGCGCGAGGGCGAGATGAGCGTTGGGGCGCTGCAGCAGGTACTCGAAACCGAGCAGCCGACCGTTTCGCAACACCTCGCGGCACTGCGGGCGAAGGATTTCGTGCGCGCGACCCGCGAGGGCACGTCGATCCGCTATAGCGTCGCCGACCCGGCCATCTGGGAATTGCTCGACATCGCGCGCGACATGTACGAACGCCAGCTCCGCGAGCGCCAGGCGCTCTTGGAGGCAACGCACTAGCGCCCCTCGTGATCTCCCTCACCGCGCCGGCATCGCTTTCGATGCTGGATCTCACCTTTGCGTCCACTCCGCTCGCGCTGCCGTTTCTCGCGACGCTCGCGATCGTCGTTCCCGCGGTACTCGCCGCGTCGCTGCGTTCGCGCGCGCGCGAAACGCTGCTGCTCGCCGTCTTTGCGGCGACGCTGGCGGCGGTGCTCTTCGCGCGTAGCGTCTTTGCTTTCATGCTCGCGTGGGAGCTGATGGCCCTCGTCTCCGCGATGCTCGTCGGCGCACACTTCGAACGCCGCTACGTGCGGCGCGCCCTGCTCTCGTATGCGATCGTCAGCCAAATCGGCGCGCTCTGCATTCTCGCCGCGCTCGCGTTGCTCGGCGCGCATGCGGGTGCGTTTACCTTCGATGCGATCGCGCGCGCCGCGCCGAGCGTGCCTGCCCCACTGCGCGTCACGATCGCGCTGCTCGCACTCGTGGGCTTCGGTTCGAAAGCGGGACTCGTGCCGATGCATTTCTGGCTGCCGAGCGCGCATCCGGCGGCACCGGCAACCGCATCGGCGCTCCTCTCGGGCGTCATGCTCGCGGTTGCCGTGTATGGGCTCGCGCTCGTCGGGTTGACGCTCGCGCAGCCGCTGCCCGCCTGGTTCGGCATCGCGCTCGCGCTCGTGGGCGGCCTCGGCGGCGCAATCGGCGCACTCTATGCGTCGCTGCAGAGCGACATCAAACGCATCCTCGCCTACAGTTCGATCGAAAATACGGGCATCGCGATCGGCGCGCTCGGACTCGCGTTCGCGGCGCAAGCATTCGGTCTCACCTCGATCGCGGCGCTCGCGATGCTCGCGCTCTTCTTTCACGTCATCGCGCACGGCGCGTTCAAGAGCCTGCTCTTTCTCGGCGCCGGATCCATCGTGCGCGCCGCCGGAACGAGCGATCTCGAACATCTCGGCGGCTTGATGCGCACGCTGCGCTTTTCGGCGCCCTTCGTGCTCGTCGGCTGTGCGGCGGCGGCGGCGCTGCCGGTCACCTGCGGCTTCGCCGCGGAGTGGCTCATCGTTCGCGGCTTCGTCCACGCGCTCACATCGGGAACGCCGGCACTCGCCGTCGCCGCCGCGGTAACGATCGCGGCGCTCGCGCTCGCGAGCGGGCTCGCCTTTGCGACGTTCGCGAAGTTCTTCGGCATCGGCATGCTCGGACAACGGCGCTCCGATCACGTCGCGCAGCCCGAACGTTTTGATCACGTCACGGTTGCACTGGCGTGGTTGAGCGCGATCGTCGTACTCATCGGCATCGCACCCGAACTCGTTATGCAGCAGCTCGGCGCAGCCGTGCAGGCGGTGACCGGGGTGCAGGCCGATCTCGGCACGCTGCCGCACGTCGCGCGAATCGCCGCGCTCGCGCCCGTGCTCGGCCTGCTCGCGACCGCGTGGGTCGCGCGCTCGCGTTCGATCGCGCATCAGCCCACGTGGACGTGCGGATCGCCCGTCACGCGGCGCTCGCAGTATACCGCGACGGCGTTTTCGCAGCCGATCGCCCGCATCTTCGCCGTCGCGATGCCGAGCGCGCGCGAACCCGCGATCGCGTTCGCGCGGTCCGTCGCAGCCTTCGCACAGCGCACCGCGCGACGCACGCGCGTCGTGCAGGGCGGCCGCCTGCGCGTCTACCTCGCCTACGCCGTGCTCGGCGCGCTCGTCGTCTTCTGGCTCGCCCGATGATCGCTCACCTCGCGCAGATCGCCGTGCTCCTCGCCGTCGCGCCGCTGTTGCAGGGCGTCATCAAGTCGCTGCGCGCGCGCCTGCAAGGGCGCCCGGGTCCGTCGCCGCTCCAGCCCTACCGCGATCTGCGCAAACTCGCTCGCAAGGGCATCGTGCTGCCGCACGAGGTTTCGCTCGTCTTTCTCGCGGCGCCGGGACTCTACGCGGGGTCGGCGTTGGTGTTGGCGTACCTCGTGCCGACGATCGGTTCGCGCGCGCCGCTCGACGCAATCGCGATCGCCCTCGTCCTCGCCTTCGGACGCTTCGCGCTCGTCCTCGCCGCGCTCGACGCACGCTCGTCGTTCGAAGGCATGGCGGCGAGCCGCGAGGCCACGTTCGCCGCACTGGGCGAAGCGCCGCTCGTGCTCGCACTCGTTTCGACGGTGCTCCCCGGCGCGACGTCGCTCGGCGCACTCTTCACGGCCGCCGCGATCTTCATCGTGAACCTCTCCGAGATGGCGCGCATCCCGATTGACAACCAAGAGACCCACTACGAGCTCACGATGATCCACGAGGGTCTCGCGCTCGAATACTCGGGACGGCATCTCGCGCTCGTGCAGTACGCGGCGGCGGTGCGGCAAGCAGCGCTCCTCGTGCTCGCGGCCATGCTCCTTCCCGGAAGCGGCGGCTCGACGTTCGCGTGGTTCTGCGCGCTGGTGCTCGCGACCGCGATCGTCGAACGCACCTTCGCGAAGCTCCGCCTCTTCGAAGTTCCGTCGCTCTTCGCGCTCGCAACGCTGCTCGCGTTCTTCGGCATCGCCGTGCGTCTCACCGGAGTCAACCTATGGTAGGCGTCGTCCTCGCAATTGGGGCGCTCGGCGTGATGCTCGAAGTCGATGTGCGCCGCGCGACGGTAGCCTACGTGGTGCTCAGCGCCGCGGCACTGTGGACGACCTGGCCGCACATGTCGAGCACGACCGACCTCGCGTTCTTTGCGCTGATCGCGGTGCTCAAGCTCATCGCGGGCCCCGCGATGCTCCTCACGCTCGTCCGACGCTATGGTGCGCGCGCCGATCTCGCGCCGTCGTTCGGCTTCGCGTGGCGGGTCTTCGCGGCCGCCGTCGTGCTCGTCGCCGCGCACGCCGCCTCGATGATGAGCGCGTTCGCTCACGTCCCGCATGCCGCGGCCGTCTTTACGGCGGTCCTCGCGAGCATCGTCGTCGTCATCGCGAACCGCAGCCTGCTCGCGCACGCCCTGGGATTGCTCGCGCTCGGAAGCGCGATCGGCCTCGCGAGCGCCACGTTCGCGCCCCAACTGCCGATTGCGGTCGAACTCGGCGACGCATTCGACGTCATCCTCGCCACGTTCGTCGCTTTCGCGATCGCGCGCGCGGTCATCGTGCACGATCCGGCACTCGACATCCGCTCGATGCGGAGGCTGCGCGGATGAACGTGATTGCATGGGCCATCGCGCTGCCGACGCTCGGCGCCGCCGTCGCAAGCCTCTTCCCGCAGCGAGCGCTCCGGCGTGCGCTGCGAATCGCGTTCGCGCTCGCCGCCGCGGCCTTCGCGTTCGCCGCGATGCCGCAGTTCGATCGCATCTCCGCGCTCTTCGTGGGTGTGGTGAGTCTCGTCGGCGCGCTCGCGGTGATCTATGCCACGAGCATCTTTCCGACGATCGAAGCACCCGAAGTTCGCTGGGCGAGCAAACCCGCCTATTTCTTGCTCTTCGGACTCTTTTGGAGCAGTCTCCTCGAAACCGTCGCGGCGACGACGTTCACCGGCCTCTGGCTCGGCATCTCGGCGACGACGCTCGCGACGACCTTCCTCGTAGGCTTCAGCGGCGGAAAGACCGCGCTCGAAGCGGCATGGAAATATCTCATCCTCTGCAGCTTCGGCATCGCGACGGCGCTCGTCGGTATGCTGCTGCTCGCGCGCGCGGCAACGGCGGCGGGCATCGCGCCCGCAGATGCGCTCGCCTGGCACGTGCTCGCGCAGCACTTGGGGAGCCTGCAACCCGATCTGCTGCGCATCGCGCTGCTCTTGATGCTGCTCGGCTTCGCCGTGAAGGCCGGCCTCGTGCCGATGCACGCGTGGCTGCCCGACGCCCATTCGAAAGCGCCCGCACCGGTAAGCGCTGCGCTCTCCGGCCTGCTCGTCACCTGCGCGCTCTACGCGATCGTGCGCGTGCAGGCGCTCGCGGGCGGCGACGCGGGCGGACTCTTCAATCTGACGCTCCTCACCAGCGGTTCGCTCTCCATGCTCCTCGCGACGACGCTCATGCTCGCGCAGCGCGATCCCAAGCGCTTACTCTCGTACTCGACGATCGAGCACAGCGGACTCGTCGCGATCGCGCTCGGCATCGCGACGCCGCTCGGGCTCTTTGCCGCGATCTTTCACGCGATCGCGCACGCCTTCGCAAAGTCTTCGGCGTTCCTCGCGGTCGGATGCTCGCAGCACAAACGAACGACGAGCGTACTCGAATGGGCGCCGTTCATCGCCCTGGGCGGCTTGCCGCCGTTTGCCACGTTCGTTTCGGAAGTCTTGGTGATCGTCGCCGCCGTGCAGGCACGTGAGTGGGTACCGCTCGCGATCGTTCTGGTGAGTCTCGCGCTCGGCTTCGCCGCGCTCGCACGATTTGCGATCGCTGCGCGCACCGACGGCGCGCCGCACGCTCCGGCGCGTCGTACGCCGCGTCTCGCGTTCGCCGCGACGCTGTTCGCCACCGCAGCCGCGCTCGCCGCGATCGCGTTTCCGTTTCTCGGAGTGCTCCGCCCATGACCTATATCGAGCGCGACGTCTCGCTCGCCGCCCTGCGAGCCGAGGTGCGTGACGCTCGCGCGCGCGCGGTCCCGCTGGGAGCCTACGCGAGCGAGAACGTCGTGCACTACCTGTTTCTCACGCGCGACGGCATACTCGTGCTACGCGCGCCGGTGCGCGACGGCGAGATGGTCGCGTCGTGCACGCCGGAGATGCCGCTCTACGATTGGGACGAGCGCGAGATGCGCGACGAGCGGGGCATCCGCTTCAGCGATCATCCCGACGACCGTCCGCTCGCGATCGAACACGGGCGAATCCCCGAGGCGCGCACCGCGGGCGGACGCGGCGTGACGCTCGTCGTGGTCGGGCCGGTGCACGCGGGCATCATCGAACCCGGACGCTTCACGCTCTCGACCACGGGCGAAAGCGTGCAGCACCTGGACGCGCAACTCTCCTATAGCCGACGCGGCGTCGAACGCGCGCTCGAGGGCAGGCACGTCGTGGATGCAGCCGCCCTCGTCGCCCGGATCTGCGCGGCATGCACCGTCTCGCGAGCGACGGCGTACGCCCGCTGCGTCGAAGCGCTCGCCGAGTACACCTGCGACGAACGAGCCGACCTCGCGCGCCTCGTGCTCGCCGAACTCGAACGCATCTACAATCATCTCTTCGACCTCGCGTCGGCTTCGGCGGGCGCCGGCTACGGACGCGCGCAGGTCGAGGGTCTTCGACTGAAAGAGCGCGTGATGCGCGTCTGCGCGGACCACGCGAGACATCGATTCATGCTCGACGCGATTCAGCCCGGCGGCGTGCGCGCCGATGTCGTCGGCGACCCGCCGAGCTTGCGCGCGGCCCTACGTGAGATGCGCGAGGAGATCGCGCGCTACGAAAGCATGCTCTTCGATACGCGCTCGCTCGTCTCGCGCTTCACCGGCGCGGGCATCGTTCCGCGCGAGTCGGCACGGGCGTTGGGCGGCGTCGGACCCGCCGCGCGCGCGTCGGGCGAGTCCGCCGACGTGCGCGTTGACGCGCCATACGGCGCCTACGCGCATCTCGCTCCGAGCCTCTCGCTGGAAGCACGAGGCGACGTTCTCGCGCGATGCCGCGTGAAAGTTCGGGAGATCGGCGCATCGCTCGAGCTCGCCGATCGTGCGCTCGCGGAACTCGGCACCACTCGGCAGGCCGCGCCCGTCGAACTCTCGATTCGAGGCGGCCGCTGGAGCGCCGCGACGGAGGGTCCCCGCGGCGCGGAGACGATCTCGCTCGCCACCGATGCGCGCGGAACGATCACGCGCATGCACGCTATCTCGGCGTCGTACCGCAATTGGCCCCTCGTGGCGCGCGCGATGCGCAACGACATCGTTCCGGATTTTCCACTCGTGAACAAGAGCTTCAACCTGTGCTATGCGTGCGCGGATCGCTGAGATGAAGCACGTCTTCTCACGGTCGCTCGCCATACGCCATCTCGTCTGCGGTAGTTGCAACGGCTGCGAGCACGAACTGAACGCACTCGCCGGGCCCGACTACGACATCACGGCAGAGGGATTCGAACTCGTCGCGTCTCCGCGTCACGCCGACGTCGTGACCGTCGCGGGACCGATGAGCGACGCCATGCGCGCGCCCGCGCGCGCGGCGCTCGATGCGGTGCCACATCCGCGTGTCGTCATCGCGATCGGCGACTGTGCGGCGGGCGTTGGACCGTGGTGCGGCGTCGGCACCGCGGGCGACGGCGCGGGAGCCGAACTCGGCGCGGAGGTCGTCGTGCGCGGCTGCCCGCCAACGCCGGATCAGATCAAGGCGGGCCTTCGCGAGGCGGCGGAGCGCCTCAACCGCAGGCTCGATTGACGTCGCGCCGGGCGACGTCATAACGCGGATGAGATTTTGCGGGCTACGAGAAGTACGCGCACATGATTGCAGCAATCGTTCTCGCGGCTACGATGGCCGCCGCGCCGCCGGTCGCGGATCGTTCGACGCCCGCGTCGACCGCCCGCACGTTCTACGCGTGGCACCTTCACCACAACGTCTTCGACGGGTCGACTGCGATGCGCAGCTTCCTGACGCCCGAACTCGCGAACGGGTTTGCGTGGGTCGATGCCGCGCAGGCGTGCACGCACAGCGCGATTCTCGACTACGATCCCTTCGGCGGCGGGCAGGTCGGCATCACGGCGTACGCGGTCGGCGCGACCACGATGCACGAACATGAAGCGCGGGTCACGATGCACTTGAAGCTCTGGAAGAACGAGCCGAGTACCGCAACGCTCGTCATGCAGCGCGGCAAGGACGGCTGGCGCATTGCCGACGCACTCGACGATCGGGGAACCTCGGTCGCGCACGAACTCAAGCGCGATCGCGCGGAGTCGGCGCATTATACGAAGCTCACGAATGCCGAGCGCAGTTGCCTCGCGAAGATTCCGTATTAGTGCATCGACGACATCGGACCGGGCATTCGGTCCATCGCGTCGATATGCGTCAGTAGCGCGCTCCACGCCTCGGGCGTGATGCCGAGACTGCTGCGGAATGGATACTGCAATTCGAAGAGCAGCACGAACATCGCGGCGATGAGAATCGTCACGAGGCCGGTCATGAGCAAGTGCGCGCCGAGGTTCGACACGCTGAACGTATAGCAGAACATCAGCACGACGAGCGCGCCGATCACGAGCACGATCCACTGAAAGCGCGAGATGCCTTCGGCGTTGGTCGCGAGCCGACTCCCGCGCGCGTCGTGCAGTTCGTTCACGCGGGCGATGATCGCCGCCTGTGCGTTGCTTTCACCGAGATTTTTGGGGACGTATTGGCCGACGGCGGTGGCTACGTCCATGATCAACTCGTCGCCGCGTACGCTAAAGCCGCCCGTGCGCATCGCGGGCCACTCCTCGTCGATCATCGTGTGGGCATAGGCGAGCATATCGGCGCGCACGCGAACGCGCGGCTGCGCGGGAAGGCCGACCGCGTCGTGCCACACGTCGGCGACGCTCGCGCTCTCCGCCCACACGTGCAGGCGCGCGGTTTCGTAATGATCCCACACTTCGACCGTCATGAAGCCGAGCAGCACGGCGTAGAGCGTGCCCACGACGGCGATGATGAAACCGGCAACGTCATTATCGACGAAGAAGCGCCGGAGCCCGAGGCGGCCGTGGAGATACCACTGGCCGCCGCAGACGATGACCGGCGCAAGGACGATCGCCGCCGCAAGCAGAGCGAACGGCGGGATCGCGTAGAGGTTCACGGCGTCTTGACGAGCGTGAATGCGTGGAGCGTCGGATCCACCTGAATGTGCCACGTCTGGCCGTTCGCGACGCTATAGATCTTCGTCGTCGAGTTGGTTTGCGTGCCGGTGTTCAGATCGAGCTCCGCCCCCGTCGAGCACCCGAGCATCTGTTGCACGGAGCCGCCGGCATTGATGGTGAGCGTCGCCGGCGCGGCGCCTGGGCAGTTGAACGTGAAGTACACCTGCTGCTGCGTATCGTTGATGACGGTCAGCGGCTGCGCAGGCGCGGTCCCGAGGTCAACCGCTTCGCCGTTGAAGACGAACGAGTACGGGCCGCCCGCATTGACGGTGCGATCGTTCTTCGTGACCGAGCCGTCGTTTTCGTTGGTTACGATCTCGACATTATAGGTGCCGCACGAACCGCCCCAACTCGACGCGTCGTACGATTGCGTTGCGTTGGCGGCAATCTGCATTTGGTGGTACGTCGCCTCCGACGGACACTTCAAGCCGAAGCCCACCGCCGTATTCGTCGTATTCGTAAAGCTGATTTGGCTGACGGGCTGGCCGCTACCGCCGTTGTTCCCGCCGGTCGCGTTGTTCAGATCGTTCGCAAGCGAACTCAACGCGCCCATGAAGCGTTCGAATCCGCTCACCGCTCGGTCGTCGTTGCACACGACGAATTTCTGCGGCCAATTCGAGAGCTTGTCGTTCACGTCGCGGCGATCGCGGGCGGCCGTGCCCTTCGAATACCGGTTATCGTAGGAGTAGCCGAAGCCGCCGCACTGATGATCTTTCGTCGACGTGAACTTCACGAGCTTGCGGCAGTCGGTGAGCACGGTGTTGAAGTCGGGGCCGCTGCCGGTCGCCGAGGCGCCGCCTTCGTGGTTGCTGTACGCATTGAGCGTGTCCGCGTCGAGCTGACCGCCCTGGCACATCGCGGAGGCAACGTGGTCGGCGATGTCGTCATTCGGCAGGCTGCGCGCATAGCCGATGCGGTGACCCGACGGCGAGTAATAGATTGCGCCGTGACCGCGATCCTGATCGGCGAACGCCGGGGTGGCGGTCGCGGCGACGAGCACGGCTACGAGAGCCAGACGAAAAAGAGAAGCCATCAGAGCAACATGCCTCCGGCAAAGAATTGAAAACCTGGGTCAGCCTTCCAAAATGGTGCGCTTACCACCTGTGCTAGAAACTGATCCCTCGGTCCCGCGGTTCCTGTATTGACAGCATTCAATACAGTACCGCAATATCGAAGTGTGTCAATGCAACGATGCTGTCCTCCGGCCGAGATCGCCCCCCACGCGTTCGGCGGCGCGGCCGAGCTCCTCAAAGCCGTCGCCGATCCGCACCGCCTGCGCATCCTCGCTACCCTGGCGAGTGCGCGCGACGAAGTTTGCGTGTGCGATTTCACCGCCGCGTTGCCGCTTAATCAGCCCACGGTCTCGCATCACTTGAAGCTCCTGCGCGACGCGGGCTTGGTCGCGAGCGAGCGCCGCGGCACATGGGTGTACTACCGGCTCGCGCCGGGCGCGCACGAGCGCGTCTCCGCCGCCGTCGCCGCGGCACTCGCCCCGGCGGTCCCGGCGTGAGCTCGCCGCAGGCGCTGCGCCGCGCGGTCGTGGCGGAGTTCTTCGGCACCGCGTTTCTGCTGGCGACGGTCGTCGGCTCGGGCATCATGGGCGAACGCCTCGCGGGCGGCAACACGGCCATCGCCCTGCTCGCGAACTCGCTCGCGACCGGCGGGGCGCTGATCTGCCTGATCGCCGCACTCGGGCCGATCTCCGGCGCGCACTTCAATCCTGCCGTTTCGCTGGCCGACGCCGTCCGCCGCAGGCTCGCATGGCGCGCCGTCCCCGCCTACATCGGCGCGCAGCTCCTCGGCGCGCTCGTCGGCGTCGCCGTCGCCGACGCCATGTTCGGCTTGCCGCTCTTCTTCCCGTCGCATCACGCCCGCACGGGCGGTGCGCAGTGGCTCGCGGAGTTCGTCGCCACGTTCGGTCTGCTGCTGGTCATTTGGGGCTGCGCGCGCTTCCGCTCGAACGTCATACCGTTCGCGGTCGCGGCGTACATCGTCGCGGCCTACTGGTTCACGTCATCGACATCGTTCGCGAATCCGGCGGTCACGATCGCGCGCTCGCTCACCGATACGTTCGCCGGCATTCGGCCGCTCGACGTGGCGCCGTTCATCGTCGCGCAGTTGCTCGGCGCGATCGCCGCAACTTCGCTCGCCCGCTGGCTCGAGACACCCTCCACGGAGATCGCCCATGACATCCCCTAAACCGCTCGTGCTCTTCGTCTGCCGCCACAACACGGGGCGCAGCCAAATGGCCGAAGCCTATCTCCGGCACTTCGCGGGCGACGCCGTCGAAGTCGCGTCCGCCGGTACCGAAGTGGCCGATTTCCCGAACGCGGGCGTGGTTGCGGCGATGGCCGACGACGGCATCGACATCTCCGCCGCGCGTCCCAAGCTGATCGATCCCGCACTCGCCGCATGCGCGCAGCGCATCATCACCATGGGCTGCGACGTGCGGGGCGTGCCGCGCATCGACGACGACTGGGGCTTACCCGATCCGAAGGATCAGCCGCCGCAGCGCGTGCGCGAGATTCGCGATCTCGTAAAAGCCAAAGCGCGCGCGCTCGCCGACGACATGCTACGATCCGATTGAACGGAGGAACGCATGCCGGTTTTTAGCGAGCATCACGAGTCGCACTTCACCGCGTCGGAAACCGTCCGCGACGTCGTCATCGGGATGTCTGACGGGCTCACGGTTCCGTTTGCCCTCGCCGCCGGCATCTCGGGCGCGATCGCGTCGTCGAAGATCGTCGTCACGGCCGGCATCGCCGAGGTCGCGGCCGGAGCGATCGCGATGGCACTCGGCGGCTACCTCGCCGCGCGCACCGATCAAGAGCACTACCGCAGCGAACTCGCGCGCGAGCACCGTGAGATCGCCACCATCCCCGATGCCGAGCGCGGCGAGGTGGCGCTGATCCTCGCCAGCTACGGCTTGAGCGGACAGACGCTGCACGACGCCGTCGAGATGATCGCACGCGAACCCGATCAGTGGGTCAACTTCATGATGCGTCTCGAACTGGGCCTCGACGAGCCCGATCCCAAACGCGCGCTCGCGAGCGGCGCGACGATCGGCGGATCGTACGTCGTGGGCGGCATCGTGCCGCTCGTCCCATACATGTTCGCGCCGAACGCGGGCGAAGCGCTCGTCGTCTCCGCAATCGTCACGATGATCGCGCTCGCGATCTTCGGCGGCGTCAAGGGCGCGCTCACCGGCATTCCGTGGCTTCGCTCCGCGTTCCAGACCGTCTTGATCGGCGGCGTCGCCTCAGGCGTCGCCTTCGGCCTCGCGAAACTCGTCCAAGGCCACTAGCGCGCGCACGTCGTCGAAGCCGTACGCCACATCGTCGAAGTGCCCCGCGTCGAAGCCGAATGCGCCATCGAGTCGCGCACCGAGACGCTCGTAGAACGATCGCGCGCGATTTTCGCGCAGCGTGCGTAACGCCATCGTAGTGATTCCGCGCGCGAGCAGTTCGCGCGCCATCGCGCCGAGCAGGCGCGCGCCGAGCCGACGCCCGGTCATGCCGGGCGCGAGATAGAGTGTGTGCAGGTACGCGCGATAGCCGTCGGTCGGCACGTCGAAGCAGATCGCGCTCGCGAATCCGACTACCGCACCGTCGTCTTCGGCGACGAGCGTCACGCGCGCGGGCTCGAGCACGCAACGTTGCCACTGTTCGCGACGTACCGCGACCGATCGCCGCGCGATCGCCTCATCGCTCAATAGTCCGCGGTAGTGCGCCTGCCACGACGCCACGTGTACCTCGGCGATCGCGGCGGCATCGGCCGGATTCGCGCGCCGTATCGAGACGCCCAAGGCCACGGCGCGCCTACGCGCGCACGAGATCGCGCGCGTCGAGCGTCGCTCGCCGTTCCGCGTCGAGTGGTGCGAGCGGCGGAACGCAGCGTTCCCACGCGTCGTCGCGTCGCGAGCGCGCGACGAGATAGCGCACCGCGGGGATCATCGGCAGACCGTCGAGCGAAGCGCGCAGCGCGTCGAGCGCGCGCCCGTCCTCGGCATCACGGCCGTCGAAGACGCGCCGCGCGAGCGCGACCCACAGCGCTACGCTGCCCGAGATGCAGCCGGCTAGTCCGCGCTCGCGATACTCCACGAGCGCATGCTCCGAACCCGGCATCACCGCGAACGAGGGATGCGCTCCCACGAGTTCCGCCTGCAGCGCGCGATCGTTCGAACTGTCCTTCATGCCCACGATCGCCTCGGGAAACGCCGCAAGCAAGCGCTCCGTCAATCGCGCATGAAACGTGATGCCGCTCATGCGCGGGAAGTTATAGAGCAGCACCTTGCCGCCGTCGCGGTGCGCGCGCGCGAGGAGCGCGTCGAAAAAGCGCATCACGCCGTCGTCGGTGATATCGCGATAGTAGAAGGGCGGCATCACGAGCGCCGCCGCGAAGCCGAGATCGAACGCCGCGCGCGTGAGCGTCGCGCAATCCTCGAGCGCCGCAGCCCCCGTGCCCACCATCGCGCGCTCCATCGGAAAGCCGTCTCGCGAGAGCGTCTCCATCAACGCGAGCCGATCGCGCACCGAGAACGACATCGCCTCACCCGTCGTGCCGAGGAGGTTGATGCCGTGCAGACCGTCATCCAGTAGCGAACGGTAATAGGCAAGCGCGCGCGCCGCATCGGGGCGCAGATCGGCGTCGACCGGCGTGAGGACCGCCGACCACACCCCTTCGATTGCGTGACTCATCGTCGTGAAAATGCTCCGCGTAAAAAGAATGCGAGGTTCGCCGGGCGTTCCGCCAAGCGTCGCATGAGATAGGGAAACCAGAAGTCGCCGAACGGCACGGCGAGGCGCACGCGATACCCGCGCTCCACGAGCGACTGCGCGAGTTGCGGGCTGATGCCGTAGAGCATTTGAAACTCGAAGCGACCGCGTTTGGGAATGCCGCGCTCGGCGACGAAGCGCTCGATCTCGGCGACGATCGCCGGATCGTGGGTCGCAACCGCGGTGTACCCCGGATGCGTGAGCGCCGTCTCCACCAGCTTGACGTACTGCGCATCTACGTCGCGCTTGTCGGCATACGCGATCGACGGCGACTCCAGATAGGCGCCCTTCACGAAGCGTACGTTCGGTTCGAGTTCGAACGTCGAGATCAGATCGTCCATGCTGCGCAGCAGATACGATTGCAGCACGTAGCCGACGTTGTCGAATTGCGCGCGCAGGCGGCGGTAGATCGCAAGCGTCGCATCCACGTAGCGCGACTGCTCCATGTCGAGGCGCATCGTGTTGCCGCATTCGCGCGCCGTCTGCGCGACGCGCGCGGCGTTCTCGAACGCGAGCTCGGGATCGATGTCGAGACCGAGGTGCGTGAGCTTGAAGGCGACGTTGGCGTCGAGCCCCTGTGCCGCAAAGGTGCGCAGCAGCGCGCAATACCGATCGGCCGCCGCCGTCGCTTCGGCGCGCTCGCGCACGCCTTCGCCGAGAATCCCGCAGGCGACCGCGAAGCCGCGGGCGTTCACCTCGCGGGCGACGCTCAAAAACTCCGCGGTGCTCTCACCCGCGACGAACCGCCGCGCACCGAGTTGCATGCCGTAGCGGCTGACCGTGCGCTGAACGAACGGACTATCGGCCGCCGCGAGAATCGCCGCACGCAGCGGCCGCTCGAGGAGAGATGCCACGCATCCCCATTACACCTCGAAGAGCGGAATCTCCCACAGCGCGCGGTACTCCTTCGGCAGCGTGCCGCGTATCTTCGCGGCGACCGCTGCGACGCGCAGATCGAGCACCGCGAAGGCGGCCGTGGCGACGTCCTGCGGATCGAAGTCGCGCACGTGCCGTCCGTACTCGTCGGAGATGCGCTCGAGGAACCCCTCGAGCGTCGCGCGCCGCACGTGGGTTCCGTGCGGATCCCACGCTTCGAAGTAGAGGCCCCGCAACATCGTGGGCAGCTGCGCGGAGAGATGCGCGTTCTGATCGAGCGTGAGCTGATCGCGCAGCGCGTGCAGGGTCGCTCGCAGGGCGTGGAGCGCCCGCTCGGGGTCGCCCTCGCCGGAGACGCTCATGTAGTCGTCGATCCAAGCGTTCGTCTCGGCGAGGGATTTGGCGAAGAGATCGATCGTGATCGTACTCATGGCGGCATCGTAGGCCGCGCGTGGGAATAGGCGAAGAACCGTCGGCGTGAATCTTACGCTCATCGCCGCGGTCGCCGCAGTCGGCGTGCTGCACACGATCGTCCCCGATCATTGGGCGCCGATCGCGCTCCTCGCGCGAAGATCCGGGTGGAGCCGCGCGTTCGCCGTGCGCACCGCCGTGCAGGCGGGCGCCGGGCACGTACTCTCCACGCTCGCGATCGCGGTCGTCGTTTGGGGACTCGGCGTCGTCGCCGCACGCACCATCGGGCACGCGCTCGCGCTCGTTTCGAGCGCGGCGCTCGTGCTCTTCGGCGGCTACGTCGCCTACCAGGCGCTCCGCGAATTGCGCGACGGACACGATCACGAGCATCACGGCCACGCTCACGAGCATCGCCACGCCGACGGCACCGTGCACATCCACTGGCACGAGCATCACGACGAGGATCTGCACGCGCTCGACGGCACCGTCGCGCTGCACGAGCATGCGCACGCCGCCGCCGGTGCCGCCTCGCTCGCGTTCATCTTGGGCTCGAGCCCGATGATCGAGGGCATTCCCGCCTTCTTCGCGGCCGGCCGCTACGGCGTCGTGCAACTCGGCACGATGGCGGCGGTCTTCGCGGCCGCCACGATCGCCACATACGCGGCGCTGGTCTGGGCGTCGCTCGCCGGCCTCGAACGCCTCGCGCTCGGCCGCGTCGAACGCTACGGGGAGCTGCTCTCCGGCATCTTCATCGCGGCGCTCGGGCTCGCGTTCGCCTTCCTCCCAATCTAACGTTGGAGAGCGGCTTGCTCGAAAGGCCGCGGGAGACGCTCAGAGAAGAGGCATCCGGATGAGGAACCTGCTCGGCACGGCGCTGCTCCTCTGCCTGCTCTACGGATGTGGAGGGACGGGGTACTTGCCCTATGCGCCGCACGCGCTGAATCCCGCGCAGATCTCCTCGCTCGTCACGACGGCCTCGAGCGCGAACAGCGTTCCGGCGGGCCTCGTGCGCGCCGTGCTCATGGCCGAATCGTCCGGCGACCCCTCCGCGCTCAGCCTCGCGGGCGCACAAGGCCTCATGCAACTCATGCCGGGCACGGCCGCCTCGTGCGGGATCGCCAACCCCTTCGATCCGAACGAAAACGTGCAGTGCGGCACGTCGTACCTCAAATCGTTGCTCGACCGCTATCACGGCAACGTCACCCTCGCGGTGGCCGCCTACAACGCCGGTCCGGGCGCGGTCGATCGCTATCACGGTGTTCCGCCGTACGCCGAAACGCGCGCCTACGTCGCGCGCGTGCTCACCGCGTACCGGAGCTATTAGCTCGATCGTAAGACGCTGACGATGGCGACGCTCACCGGACGTCAGCCGCTCGCGAGCGTTCGCTCCGCGGGCTGGCGGCTCCCGATCCTCGACCGCTACCTGCTGAACGAAATGCTCGGCCCGTTTCTCTTTGCGGTCGCGGCGTATCTGATCTTCTGGGCGCTCAACATCTTCGTGCTCGCGGCGGATTACATCGTCAACCAGCACGCGCCGTTCTTCCTCGTGCTGCGCTTCGTCATGTTCCGCATTCCGCAGGCGACGCCGATGGCGTTTCCCTTCGCCACGCTCTTCGCGGCGCTGCTCGCGATGGGGCGCGTGATGGGCGACAACGAGGTGACGGCGATGCGCACCTCCGGCATCCCGGTGTGGCGCATCGCACTCGCGCCGTTTCTCTTCGGATTCGCGTTCTTCGTGCTCACGTTTCTCATCAACGAGCACCTCGTGCCGCCGTCGGTCGATCTCTCGACGCGCACGTTCTACCAGATCATCTACCACACCGACGCGCTCCCGGTCGAACCGCAGTTCTTCCGTAAGGATCCCGATACGGGCAACGTGTTCTACGTCTCGCAAGTCTTGCCCGACAACAAAACGATGCAGGGCGTGCAAGTCTTCAAGCCCGCGCACTACGGCCCGTGGTCCGAAACGCTCCAAGCGAAGACGGCGACGGTGCAGAACGGCGCGCTCGTGATGCACGACGTGATCGACACGCGCTATAACCTCGCGGGCTACGTCACGAGCCAACAACACGTGAAGGCCGTGACCGTGGGGCTGCCGCTCGCGGAGACCGCGGGGCAGTTCATGAGCAACACGACGTCCGACCCGTACACGATGTCGAGCAAGGATCTCGCCACGCGCGTGAACGCGCTGCAGGCGCAGGGCGTGGGCGGATCGGCTCTCGGCAGCCTGCAGATCAGTCTCGCGCAGAAACTCGCGTGGCCGTTCGCGTGCTTCATCGGCGTCGTGCTCGCGGTTCCGCTCGCGCTGCGCTTCGGCAAGCGCGGACGCATGCTCGGCATCGCGCTCGCGATCTTCGCCTTCTTCGTGTACTTCTTGCTCACGTCGGCCGCCGCCGCGTTCGGCCGCAACGGAGCGCTCAATCCCTACCTCGCCGCGTGGTTACCGAACGCTATCATGGGTACGACCGGCGTCGTACTGCTCTGGCTGGAAGAACGCTGATTTCGTGAACCTCACCCCGTTTCGCCGTCGCGGCCCGGTCGCGGCCTTATGCATCGTCGCGCTGCTGAGCGGCACCATTCCGGTGCCCGCCGCAACGCTCTCACCCGAGCGCGCGTCGAGCGAGCGCGTGCTCGCGCTCATGAACGCGCAGAGCTGCGCCGTGCACGAAGCGCGCGCATTCGAGCGCGACCGCGAGCGCGCCGCCGACCCCGTCGGCAGCGTGTACGTCGCGCAATTCGAGCTGCCGTCGCCATCGCCGTCGGCGTCGGCGAGCGCATCGCCCAGCGCCTCACCGAGCGCGGCGGCGATTCCCACGCCGAGCTTCCCGCCCGCCGGCGGCGGTACCACCACGCTCTACGCGACGCCGCGCCCGCAGCCCGGCAGCGAAACGACCACGATCGAGACGCCGCCGCCGGTGCCGACCGCGACGCCCAATCCGTTCGATCAGAATCAGCCGGTCTTCGTGCAGCGCGGCGGCAGCACGCCGCCGCCGATCACGCCCGCCGGAGCGGCGCCGCCGACGCCCGAGCCGCAACCGACCGGTCTGCCCACGCTGCCCCCGAACTCGATCGCGATTCTCGCCGACAAAGTCTCCGGCAACACCAACCAAGGCGAGCCGGGCGACGCCGAAGGCAACGTGCATATTCTCTACGGCGCCGAAGAGATCGTCGGCGACCGCGCGCACTACGATGGGCTGCGCACCGTCACGATCACCGGACATCCGTTCATCGTCAATCACGCGCGCGATTCGGTGCTCGAAGCGCAAAAGATCACCTTCGACACGATCGACCAAACCGCACGCCTCGATGGCGCGGCGGGCACCAGCTCCGAAGGCGTCGAGCGCGGGCTCGTGCATTACACGGGCAAGGATCTCTACACCGATCCCGACGGCGTCGGACACGGCACCGCGCCGAACGTCACCACGTGCGAACACGAGCGCGGCGGCTACCACATCACGGGTAAGAACTTCGTCGTCTATCCGGGCGACAAGATCGTCATCTACCAGGCGATCCTGTGGCTCGGCGCGGCGGCCGTGTTCTTTCTTCCGAAGGTCGTGATTCCGCTACGCACCATCGATAACGAGGCGCAGCGGCCCAAGTACTTCCCCGACATCGGATACGATCAGTACGAAGGCTACTGGATCAAGACGCGAACCACGTTCGGCCGCGACCAGTACTACTACGGCTACTACATCCTCAACTATTTCACCAAGGTCGGCCTGGGACTCGGGTACGTCGGCTACTTCGCGCGCCGCAGCGGGCACCGCTCGGCGAACGTGAACTTCTACACGATTCACGACCGGCGCGTGCAGACCACCAATAACAACGTGCAGATCTCCGAGACGGAGAACTTCTCGCAGACGTTGCGCGGAAACTTCGGCCTCACGTATCAATCGAACTACGGTCCGTACACGAACCTTCCGGCGAACACCGCCTTCAACGGTACGGTCGCGCACAACTCGCTGCACACCTCGCAAACCTACGGGTTCTCGCGCAGTTCGGTCGGCTCGCAGTCGAGCAACGACACGATCTCGTTCACCGATAATCGGCAGTTCTCGTCGACGCTGAGCAACGCCGTACAATTCAACCTCGCGACGAGTCAATCGACCTTCGCCGGGATCGGCAGTTCCAACTCGACGGCGCACTTCAACGATCTCTTCCACTACACCACCGGCGGCGCCGACTACCAGATGACGGTGGACAAGACGTACGCGAAGACGCCCTACGGCATCAACAAGCTGCCCGAACTGCAGATTCGCCCGTACAAATTCTTTCCGCATCTCTGGGTGCCCGCCACCGCGACGTTCACGGCCGGCGAGTACAGCGAGCCCGCGAACGCGTTCAGCTCGCAGCGCGCGGATCTCGCGTTCGCCTTCGGACCGCTCATCGAAAACGTCTTCGGGAGTAACTTCCAGAGCACGGTGAACGTGACGCAGTACGCGTACGGCACCGGAGATATGAAGGCCGCGATCCAGCAGCAGGCGACGCTCACCTCGCCGATCGGCCATCACATCGTCAACACGCTGAGCTACAGCGAAGCAAATTACAACGGCCCCGCGTTCGTACCGTTCCAGTTCTTGGATCAGCAGCCGATCGCGAATACCAAGAACGCGCAAGATCTCGTGCGCGTCTTCAACGGCAACACCTACAACCTCTCACTCGGCTTTCAGTCGAACTTCAACGCGCAGGCGCTTCCGGTCAGCTATCAGTTGATCGCGCAGCCCTCGGCGCGCTCGATGGTGCTGCTCGGCGGATCGTTCATCCCCGGCATCGGCCAGGGATTCAACTCGACCAATCTCCAGCTCACCACGCCGTTCGGCCGCAATACGGCGCTGCAATTCGTCACCGATCTCGACTGGAAGCAGAAGGGGCGCATGGAGAACAAGATCATCTATCTCACGCGCACGATCGGCGACTGCTATCAGCTTCAGGCGCTCTACAACCAGTCCATGAAACTGGTGACCGTCTCCATCAACATCTTGGCCTTCCCGAGCCACAACGCGACGTTCAACGTCGGGCAGTCGGGACCGCTGATCCCGACGACCTTCAACTTCTAACGTTCGTCACACGGCGGGTGCCCGCACGAGCAGGTCTCGCTCTCGATGCCGCGTTCGTCGGCGATCCGACAGGCATCGGAGCAATAGACCTCGCCGCGGCTCGGCCCCATGAGCGTGCAGCGGCAGACGTCGCGGGAACACGCGGTCAGTTCGAGCGTGCCGGCTAAATCATCGATCATGGCGCCATCGTACCCGGAATCGGCGCGCACCGAACGTTACGGCGCGCTCGCGATCTCGCCGCCGACGATCAGCGCGCTTCCCTCGGGCGCACCGATGGGTGTCAGCGCGTTGATGATGTAGTCGAACGCCGTCGAGGTGTCGAGCGGGAACGGATTGACGTACGTGTTGTCCGCCGCGCCCGCCGATCCGAGCGAGTCCACCAGGGAGAGCGTGCTTCCCGGCCCGGGCGAGCCCGAAACCACGAAGAAGTTGTACTGCCACACGCTTGCGATACCCGGGATCGGCGTAGGCGTGGGCGTCGGCGACGCGCTGGGACTCGCCGATGAACTCGGTGCGGCCGTCGGTGAGGAGGTGGCGGTAGGCGCTACGGAGGGGCTCGCGCTCGGCGAGGGTGAGGGCGTCACGTACGCGCTCGCGATGAGGCGTGCAAAATGCAGACTGAATTGGGTGCCCTGCCCGTTGCTGTTGATCGAGTCGAGCACGAGTTGCTGCCCCACCGCATTGATCGCCAGCAGCGTCGGCGGCTGGCTCGCGATGTTATTTCCGCGCACGAACGCGTAGGCGGTTGCGCCTACTCCGCTCGCGCCGTTCCCGACGATGATGACGAACGAGTAGCCCTGATAGTTGTTGGTCGTGCCGTCGGCTCGCGGGGTCACGCCGTCGCCCGACGTATTGAAAACGATCGCGTACGAGTACTTTTGGAAGTTGAACGGCGCGGCGACGCTGAACTTCACGCTCATGTCACCCGAGGAGAGTCCGCCCGAGCTCGGGTTGGTCCCAGCGCGATCCGGCGTCACTTGCCGGCCGCACGCCGCCAGCATGAACGCCGTCACCAACACTACGAAACCGAATCTACGAATCATGATCTCCTCGGAGCGAGTACGCCGCACCGTCGTCGGCGTGATCGGAGCGCTGCTGCTCGCCGTCGCGTTTCCGCGCGTCGGAGCCGCTTGGTGCGCACCGCTTGGGGCAGCGGCCCTGTTCTGGAGTTGGCAAGGTGCATCCTGGAGAGCGGCGTTCGCGCGCGGATGGCTCGCCGGCCTCGTCTTCTTCACGATCAGCTTTTGGTGGTGGAGCAACACGATTCAAGCCGACGTCGGCGTGCTTGCTTACGTCGCGGTCGTTGCGGCCGCGGCCCTCGAAGCGCTCACCTTCGGTGCGGCGGGCGCGCTCGCGGTCGTCGCGCATCGACGCGCGCCCGCGGCACTCGCTCCGCTCGCCGCGGCGGCCGCGTTCGCCGCGCTCGAATGGATGCGCTCCATCGGCACGCTCGGCGTGCCCTTCGCGCAGCTTGGAACGACGCAGGCCGACACGGCGCTGCGCGTGCTCGCAGCGTACGTCGGCACGAACGGCGTGACGCTCGCGATCTGTATCGTCGCCGCCTACGCGGCCGATGCGTTCGAACGACGCTCGTGGCGCGCGTGCGCGCTCGCCGCGGCGAGCGTGGTCGCCGCGACCGTCGTCGCGTGGCTCGCGTGGCCCGCGCGCTCGGTCCCGCCGCCGACGATTCCCGTCGCCGCGGTGCAAGGCAACATCGCGCAGACGCTCAAGTGGCAGCCGGGTGCGCTCCAAGAAGCGATCGCGCGCTACACGCAGATGACCGCGACGACCGACCGATTCGCTCCACGATTGATCGTGTGGCCGGAGACGGTGATCGCCGATCGCTACGGACTCAATCGCGATCCGCAGTTGCTCGCGCGCTTCGCGCGACTCGCCGCCGACGCGCACGGCACCATCATCGCGGGCAGCATCGACGTACATGCCGAACGCGTGTACAACGGCCTCTACTTCATCGACGGCAGCGGACTTCAAACGATCTACGATAAGCGTCAGCTCGTCCCGTTCGCCGAGTCGTTTCCCGGCCATCAATTTCTGTGGTGGCTGCCCTACGTCGGCGAACTGAGCGGCAACTTCACGCCCGGCACCGATCCCGGCGTCTATCCCACGCAGGCGGGGCTTCGCGTCGGGCCGATGATCTGCTGGGAGTCGGCATTCGGCGATCTCGGATACCAGCAAGTTCGCGACGGCGCGCAACTGCTCGTCATCAGCACCGACGACGCGTGGTTCGGCACCACTTCCGGCCCGTATCAGCACGCGCAGATCGCGCAGATGCGCGCGGTCGAATTCGGCACGTATGTGGTGCGCGCGGCGGCGACGGGCATCAGCGGCATCATCGCCCCCGACGGACGCTGGCAGACGAAGCTCCCGCTCGAAACGCAAGGCGTCGTCGAAGGGCGCGTCGGTCCGCCGGTCGGATCGGTGTTCGCGCATATCGGCCCCACGAACGTATGGCTCGCAACGCTCGCGCTCTACGCGCTGCTCGTGCTCGTCGCGCGACGAGGCCGCGATGCGTAAGCCCTTTCCGTGGAAGCGCGCGGGATACATCGCGCTCGGCGCGCTTGCAATCTACGTGATCGTCGGCGTGATCCTCGCGGGGCGCGACACACCGCCGCTGCCGCCGTCGCAGACGGGCATCACGCTCGCCGGCGGCCAAGTGCGCGGCAATCGCATCGCGACGAAGGCGTGGAGTTTCGACTACGCGACCGCGCAGCTCTCCGCCGACGGCACCACCGGCACGGTCGAGGGCGTGAAGGACGGCATCGTGTACAAGCACGGGAAACCGCACCTGCGCATCTCCGCGGAGCGCGTTTCGCTCGACACGCAAGCGCTCAACTTCACCGCGGTCGGCAAGGTGCACGTCGAGCTCATCGGCGATCCCGCGCACCGCTCGTTCGACACCGATCTCGTCACCTGGACGAACGGCGCGAAGCTGCTGCGGATGGACCACCCGAGTTACGTGCATTCGGACGGGCAGACCCTCAAGATCGACGGGGTCACGATCGACTTCGGCACCAACAAGGTGCACATCAACAAAATCGATGGCGCGTTCGTGGCACCCTCGCCTTGAGCGCGCCGCCGAAGCGGCCGATACTGAAAGCATGCCCTTGACCCGCCGGGTGCTCGCTTGCTTCTTCGTTGCCGCGCTCGCGGGCTGCGCCCGCGCGCATACCGCCGCCCCGCAGCCGTCGCTCCCCCCGCTGATGATCGACGATCGCGGGATCGTGATGCCGCTCGAAGAGGCGGTAACGAAGATCTCGTACCGCCCGTGGATTCCACCGGGAGAGGTGCTGAAGGTCGCCGTGATTCCGCCGCTCGGCGGTCTGGATCTGCCTCGCACGCGCGGGATCGCGGTGGAGTACCAGGCCGGACGGCTAGCGATGCTGCTCTCCGAGTGGCCGCAGCAAAATTTCACGCTGCTCTTCGCGCGCAACCAAGACGTGACGTTCACGCCGTGCAAGGTGGTGTTTTACAAGCGCGACGGCGTCGCGTGGACGACGCACGCGCACCTCGCCATGACGCTTCAGCCGGACGGTAGCGCCACGTCAAAGGCGGTAGCCGACGAGGCACGGCGGCTCATCGCCGCCGGCGCCTGTCGCTAACCCTCGGTCGGCTCGGTCTCCTCGAGCTTCTTCTTGGCCTCGGCGATCAGCTTTTTGACCTTCTGACCGCCCTTGTGGCCGATCTCTTCGTAAAAGTCGGCGCCGTACTTTTCCTTGACGACCTTGCCGCCTTTTTGACCGATGGACTCGTAGAATTCCACACCGTGCCGGTCGCGCGTGGCTTTGCCGCCCTTGCGCCCGATCTCTTCATAGAACGTCGAACCGTAGCGGTCGCGCACGGTGTCTCCGCCCTTCTTACCGGCTTCGCGTACCGACATTTCTTTATGCTCGGACGCGTCGCCGCTCTTTTTCTCAGCCATGAGTTTGTCTTACGAAGACGAATCCGGCTTGCGTTTGGGCTTCTGCCCGCCTTTCTGGCCGATGACTTCATAGAATGACGGACCATACTTGGTTTTGGTGGCCTCGCCACCCTTACGTCCGATCTCTTCGTAGAACTCCGTGCCGTACTTGGCTTTCACGCGTTCGCCACCGCGACGTCCCGCCTCGCGAACGCTCATGCCGCCGCCTTGCTGTTCTTCTTGCATCGCCATCGTCGTTTCACTCACCTCGGAGATTGGGGTTCGGTCATTCTTATGCCCATCCAGCCGCTCGGTAAACCAAGGATTTCCCCAGCATGATTTCGACGGTGCTCGAGGGTGGGACGATCGTGGATGGGACCGGGAGACCGCGGTTCACGACCGACGTCGCCATCGTCGGCGAGCGGGTCGCGCTCGTCGGCGACTGCGCCGATCGCGATGCCGTGCGCCGCGTGGATTGCCGCGGAAAGATCGTCGCGCCGGGCTTTCTGGACATTTCGTCGCGCAGCTCGCGCGAGTGGCTCGAGCATCCCGTTTCTTCCTCGAAAATCGGCCAAGGCATCACCACGGACATAGGTGGAAACTGCGGCGACTCCCGCTTCTTTGGTTGGGAAGAATGGCGCGACGCCGATGAGTTTTTCGCCCTGGCGGCACGGGGCACGACGGCCCCGAACGTCGCCTCGTTCGTAGGGCTTTCGGACGCGCGCGCCGCGAGCGATCCGTTCGCCGCGATCCGCGCCGCATGCGAGAGCGGCGCGCTCGGCGTCAGTCTCGATCTCGACGGCGCCGCGCACGACGACGCGCTCGAAGCGATGCGCGCCGCGCGCGCGGGCGGTGCCCCGCGAGCGAGCGTGCACCTCGGCGACGACCCTTCGCGCATCGCGAGCGACCTCGAGGATGCGATCGCGCTCGCGGCGCGCGCCGACGTTTCGCTGCACGTCGTGCACCATCATGCGGCGTTCGCGATGCATGCCGGCGCGGTGCACCGTACGCTGGAACGCATCGACCGCGCGCGCACGCGCGGAGCCGACGTCACCTGTGACGTCTATCCGTACGTCGCGACGTGGATCGCGCTCGCATCGCTGCTTCCGCCGGTCGTCACGCCGAACGCGCTGCAAGATCCGACGATCGCCGCGACCGCGGCGCTCGCGTTGCAGGCGCGCCTCGGCGAACGCTGGCACGAGATCATGCTCGCCGAGGTGCGTGGAGAAGCGCACGCGGCATGGTGCGGTTCGCGCATCGACGAGATCGCGTCCGCATGGCGTTCGAGCCCCGCCCGCGCGCTCGTAACGCTCGTGCGCGACGAGCCCGAAGCGCGCGCCTTTCTCTTCTGCATGCGTGAAGACGACGTCGCGACCGCCCTCTCCGCGCCGTTCTGCGCGATCGGGACGGCCGCGCCGAGCTTCGCGCTCGATCCCAACGCGAGCTTTGGCGGTCCGCACCCGCGCGCGTTCGGCGCCTTCGCGCGTACGATCGCGCGCTTCGTTCGACAGAAGCGATCCTTGGATCTCGAAGAAGCGATACGGCGCATGACGAGCCTGCCCGCGGCGATCGCCGGCATCGCCGAGCGCGGAACGATCGCGGTGGACGCTTACGCGGATCTCGTCGTCTTCGAAGAGAGCGCGTTCGTGGATGCCGCAACGTATGCTCGCCCGTACGCGTTACCTCTCGGGCTCGCCGCCATCTTCGTCAACGGTGAGCCGCTCGCGCCCGGCGAACGCCGCGCGCGCTACCCCGGGCACGTTCTTCGCGGAGGTCACGTATGATCGCACTCGCCGCCATCACGCTCTCGCTGCAGATCGCGCGCACGACGCTCGATCCACTCGACGGCGTCAACATCGAAGTCGCCGTGCACAACACGCGCTCGACGCCCGAAACGGTGACGTTCCCGCAGCCGCAGGAGTACGCGATCGACGTCCTCCGCGGCACGAAGGTCATCTTCAGCACCCTGCGTCCCGAGCCGCCCGGCGTCACCTTTCCGCCGCACGCGCGCACGCTGCCGCCGGGGCCATCGGTGCTCGTCGTGTACATCTGGAACGCACTCGCCGACGACGGCGGCGCTCCGGGCGCGGGCACCTACACCGTGCGCGCCCGTCTGCTCGGCGAGCACGTCGAAGCGCAAGCGCAAACGACGATTCGTTTCACCGAGCCGACACCCGTCTCGGCGCTCGCCAAGCTCAAGCTCGGCGACGAGGTGACGATCGCGGGACGCCTCGACGCCGGCAAGACGGTCTTGAGCGACTCGACGGGCAGCATCACGTTGGGGCACCGCCTTTCGGCTGCACCCGACGCTCCGATCTGCGTGCGCGGATACGTCACCAAACGCCTCGACGGCTCGCGCGGCTTCTACGTGGAGCGCTGGGCACCACTCGAGCTCTAGGGCATCATACCCACGCGCCTACGCGAGCGCCTCGTACACGGCGCGCGCGCGTTCGCGGAGGTGCGCGAGGTCGCCGTCGTTGTCGATCGTGAAATCGGCGCGCGCGCGAGCCGCTTCGGGCGAGATCTGCGCGGCCATGCGCGCGCGCACGTGCGACTCCTCGACGCGATCGCGCTGCGTCACGCGTGCCACGCGCTCGGCCTCCGGTGCGATCACGAGGATCGTCTTGTCGACGATCTCCGCGTAGCCGGTCTCGAAGAGCAGCGGAACGACGTGAACGATCAATTGTCCCGTTTTCGCGTGCTGCTCGCGCTCGAGCGCCAGCCGACGAACGTGCGGATGCACGATCGCATTCAACTCGGCACGTGCGGATGGGTCGTTGAAGACGATCTCGGCAAGGGCGGCGCGATCGAGCGCGCCGCGCACCACGACCTGCGGCCAGAGCCGCGCGATCTCCATGAGACCGTCGGAGTGCGGCGCTACCGCCTCGCGGGCGAGCTCGTCGGTATCGATGACGAACGCTCCCAACTCCGCGAAGATGCGAGCGACCTCACTCTTGCCCGACCCGATCCCGCCGGTTAGCCCAACGCGCATCGGTACTGCATTGGAAACCGCCGTGCCGCAAACCTACTTGTAGCATGCGATGACGCCGCACGACTGGACGCCGACCCGCCAAGCGGGCCTCGCTCGCCTCGACGCCTTTCTCCCGCGCGCCGGACGCGCCTACGCGCGCGAGCGCAACGCCGACCGCGGTCCCAACGATCGCACGAACGTCTCGACGCTCTCTCCGTGGATTCGGCGTCGCCTGATCACCGAAGAGGAAGCGATCGCCGCGGTCCTCGCGCGGCACGGCTACGCGAACGCGGAGAAGTTCATCCAGGAAGTGTGCTGGCGCACCTACTGGAAGGGCTGGCTCGAACTTCGCCCGAGTATGCTCGTGCGCTTCAACGACGAGCGCATCGCGCTCAAAGCGCGTCTCGAACGCGACCAAGCACTGCGTTCGGCCGTCGAACGCGCGAAGGCGGGTGAGACCGGGATCGCCTGCTTCGATGCGTGGGCGCGCGAATTGGTCGAGACGGGATATCTGCACAATCACGCGCGCATGTGGTTCGCGAGCATCTGGATCTTTACGCTGCGCTTGCCGTGGCAGATCGGCTCGGACTTTTTCTACAAGCATCTGCTCGACGCGGACCCCGCATCGAATACGCTCTCGTGGCGCTGGGTCGCCGGGTTGCAGACGCGCGGCAAACACTATGTTGCGCGCGCGTCGAACATTCGCGAGTACACGAACGGGCGTTTCGACCCGCGCGGCGAGCTCGACGAAGCCGCGCAGGCGCTGCCCGATGACGGCGCTCCACCGCGCATCGCGCCGCTCGCGCCCGCCGACGCACTGCCGCACGTCGACGTCGCGCTGCTGCTCACCGAAGAAGATCTGTATCCGGAGAGCCTGGGAATCGATGCGAACGTGCGCGCCGTTGCCGCGATGCCTACGCCGCCCGTCGCAGATCCGCAGCGGCCCGCCGCGCTCTTCAGCGCGGGTGCGCTCGACGACGGGCTCACGCGCGCCGCCGCGCACTTCACGACGCGCAACGACGGCGTGCTCGTCGATGCGGACGCCGTGCTCGCTTGGGCGCGCGACTCCGGCGCGAGCACGATCGTCACGCCGTATCCGCCGACCGG
>JAGWSR010000011.1 GCA_028869385.1 bacterium | reverse complement strand
GCGCTGGCCCGCGCGCACGCCGCCGCCGCCATCCAGGCCGGATCCGATCCGCGCACCGCGCCGCTGCCGTCGCCGCTCTCGACGTGCGCCGCGGAGACGGGAAGCGACTGTGCGCTTGCGCTCGTCGTCACCCTCGCAACGCCGACGCCTCAGCCGAATCCATCGCCGAGCCCGTGCCCGGGACGGATCTGTACGATCGTCATGCAGGCGAACAGCGCCGTTGCGGAGTCGCGCGTCGTCTATCGCGTGCGCAGTATCGTCACCGCGCCGAACGGCATCACGCTCGCGGTGCGCGAGGGCGACGTGCGGCTGCGCACGTTCGACTCCCCACCGTACGCCGTGCTCGCGGGCGCCCTCGACGATTCGCTCGCCGCCCGCGCGAACGGCGTGGGCGACGACGGCGGCGGCGCATCGACGCTCGTAACCGTCGAACTGCTGCCGCTCGGCGTCGCGAGCGCGTCGCCGATCCCAGCCAACGTGTGGTCCGAGCGCGACGAGCACGCCGCGACGGTCTCGCCGGCGTGGGAACCGTGAGCGCTAGCCCAGCTGCGCCGCAAAGAAGCGACGGGTCAGATCGGCGATGCCCGGCAGTTGGACCTCGCGTCCCTGGAAGGCGGTGATCCACGTCCAGAGCCACGCGACGAGCGCCGCAAGCGCCACGAGCATGCCGACCGGGATGAGGAAGAGCGCGAGCGCGCCGAGATGCATCGCGAAGAGCAGGCTACTTACGATTCGCAGCGCGATCCAGAAGGCGATGTAGGCGACCCAGAGGGTGATCGCTTGACACGCCGCCCAACGCACGAAGCGATTCGTGCCGCCCCCGGCGAGCATCACGATCCCGCCGATGACCCCGAGCAAATAGGCGAGGCCCGCCGCGAGGTTCGGCTCCAAGCCGAAGGGGGTGTCCTTTTGTGGTTGACCGACCATCTCGAACCCTTTCGTTGACCAAAGTGTATAGCGTGGGTTAAGAGCACCGCTTCGACGTCAACGTGGGTGCTACTTGCGTCGAAAGTCCTAGGGCACGAAACGCGCGACGGCGGCGGCCACGTCGTCCGGGCGCTCGACCGGAAGATTGTGTCCGGCATCGCGCAGCAGCACGAAGAGCGCTCCGGCGATCGCCTCGGCGACGTCGCGCTTGACCCGCGGGGCCGGAGCGAGCGGATCGTTCGCTCCGGCGACGACCAGCGTGGGTACCGCGATCTCGGCGAGCCGCTCGGCCACGTCGATGCCGCGGCCGCGATCGTACCAACCGATCCAATGCTGGTATTGGGCGACGAGCGCGTCATCCACGATGCGCTCCATACTCGCTTTGGGCGGTTCGTGCGCCATCGCCGCGCGCTGAAAGCGGGCGATCCGTTCGCGCGACCCGTAGGCCGCGAGCGTGAGTTCGCGGTGTTTGGCGGGAAAGCGCGCGGCGCGCGCTGTCCCCGGAGCGACCAGGATCATGCGCGTGAGATTCGCCGGACGCTCGGAGGCGATATATTGCGCGAGCTTGCCGCCCATCGAATGCCCGACGAGCGTTACCGGCGCCGGAATCGCGGCGAGGGCCGCACGCAAGTCGCCCGCGTACCCGTCGAGATCGTGCCCGTCGCGCGGACGATCCGAGAGACCGCAGCCGCGAAAGTCCAGCAGGTGCAGCGTGAAGCGCGCGAGGTCGAGCCGCTCGACGACGTCGTACCACATACGGCGCGACGAGATCCACCCGTGCGCGAAGAGCACGTGGGTCGGGCCGTTACCGCGCACTTCGCAGCAGAGCCGAACGTCGCCGTGCTCGACGAAACGATGCATGGAGTCGCTCATCGCCGCTCGAAGTGCGGCGCATCGTGCCGCGCCGCCTGCTCCTCTACGGATCTCTGCTCTACGTCATCTTGGCCTGGGCGCTCAACACCGTGCTCGCAAAACAGGCGGTGGCGCAGATGAATCCGCTCGCCTTCACCTTCACGCGCTTTCTCGTGATGACGCCGCTCGCGTTCGCGCTCGCACGCGCGAGCGGCAATCGCATCCACGTGGCGCGCCGCGACATCCCCGCACTCATCGCCTGCGGCGCCTGCGGGTTCGGGGCGTACCAATACTTCTGGATCGTCGGGCTCGCGAACACCACGCCCTTCGCATCGGCGCTCCTCGGCGCGCTCTCCCCGATCTTCACCCTCACGATCGTCGCGCTGCTCGGATACGAACGCGTGCGCAGCGGCCGGTGGTTCGGCGTGGCGATCGCGTTTCTCGGCATCGCCATCTTCGAAGGCGCCTTCTCCGGTGCGGCGCACTTTCGTATCGGCGATCTGCTCACGCTCTGCGCCGCACTCATCTTCGCGGGCTACAACGTGTTGAGCGCGCGACTGCTCGACCGCTACACGCCGCTCGAACTGCTCGCGATCACCATGGCCATCGGCACGGTGATGATCGCACCGGGCGGTATTCCCGCGCTCCTACACACCACATTCGGAGCACTCGGATGGGACGTGTGGTGGCGCTTGATCTACGCGACGCTCTTCCCGATCCTTCTCACCTATCCGGTCTGGAGCTACGGGATCGGCCGACTCGGCGCCGCGCGCGTCTCGATCTTCAGCTTCTTGACGCCGGTGCTCACCGGCATCTTGAGCGTGCCGATCGTGCACGCGTCGTTTCCACGCTACGAGCTCGTCGGCGCGACGATTTGCATCGCCGGAATGCTCGTCGCAAATCTCCTCGGGCGCGTCTCGCTCGCGAGCCTTTGGGCGCAGCGAACGCTTCCCGTCGAGAGGTGAGCTTTCGCGGCGCACCTAACGACGCGCCGATGGGAAAACGCGCGTGGTACGCGCTGCTCGTGCTGCCGTTTGTCGGGACGCTCTTCCCGCAAATCTACAACCGGGCCGAGCCGGCGCTCTTCGGACTTCCGTTCTTCTACTGGTATCAACTCGCGTGGGTGATCGTCACCTCGCTGTTGCTCGCCGTGGTCGTCTTCGCGACGCGGAGACCCGACGATGTCTAGCGGCACGCTCGTCTTCGCCGTGCTCGTGATCGGCGTCACCGCGATGGGATTTCTAGCCGCACGGTGGGGGAATGCGAACCTCGGATCGCTCGAAGAGTGGGCGCTCGGCGGTCGCCGCTTCGGCACGCTCGTCTCGTGGTTTCTGCTCGGCGGCGATCTCTACACGGCCTACACGTTCATCGCGGTGCCGGCACTCGTGTACGGAGCCGGCGCGATCGGCTTCTTCGCCGTGCCGTACGCGACGATCGCGTATCCCATCGCATTCGTCGTGCTCAGCCGTTTCTGGAGCATCGCGCACCGGCGCGGTTACGTGACCGCAGCCGACTTCGTGCGCGATCGCTTCGGCGACCGCACGCTCGAAGTCGCTGTCGCAATCACCGGCGCTCTCGCCGCACTGCCCTACATCGCGCTGCAACTCGACGGCATGCAGGCCGTCTTCGCGCGCATCGGCGGAGCCTTCGCCTCGAGCGGCGGGTATGTCGCGCTCGGCGTCGCGTTCGTGCTGCTCGCCGCGTACACGCACACGAGCGGCCTGCGCGCGCCCGCGCTCATCGCATTCGTGAAAGACACGCTCATCTACGTCACCGTGATCGCGGCCATCACGATCATTCCGGCGAAACTCGGCGGCTGGGCGCACATCTTCGCCGTCTCGCAGAGCACGCTCGCCGCACGACCGAAGCCGAGCAGCATCTTCCTCGGGCCGCAGCAGTATTTCGCCTACGCCACGTGGGCCTTCGGATCGTCGCTCTCGCTCTTTATCTATCCGCACTCGATTACGAGCGTGCTCGCCGCCAAAAGCCGCGGCGTGATTCGGCGCAACGCCGCGCTCTTGCCGATCTACTCGCTGCTGCTCGGCTTTCTCGCGCTGCTCGGGTTCTGCGCGGTCGCCGCGGGGATCGTCACGACCAACACCTCGAGCGTCGTGCCCACCCTCATCGATCGATTCTTTCCGTCGTGGTTCGCCGGGGTCGCGCAAGCGGCGATCGTGATCGGCGCGCTCGTGCCCGCCGCGATCATGGCGATCGGATCGGCGAATCTCTTCGCGTCGAACGTCTTGGCCGGCTTCACGCAGACGCGCGGTTCCGGCAAAGCGCTCACGGCCAAGCGCCTCACGCTCGCCTTCTGCGCGATCGCGCTCGTGCTCGTGCTCGTCGTACCCGTGAAGTACGCGATCTACTTTCAACTGCTCGGCGGAGCGTGGATGCTGCAGATCTTTCCGGCGTTCGTCTTCGGCATGTACACGCGCTGGTTCCACCCGAAGGCGCTGCTGCTCGGATGGGCGTGCGGCATGATCGCGGCGACGGCGATGGCCTACTCCACGGGCTTCACGCCGAACATCGCGCTGCACCTCGGCGGCACGACGCTCGTCGGTTTTCTCGCGCTCTACGCACTCGCGCTCAACGTGATCGTCGCCGCGATCGGGACGTGGCTGCTGCGCGGCCTGCGCGTGGACGCGGGTACCGACATGACGACGGAGGCCGACTACGCATGACGACGATCGAACCCGAAGGCTGGCCGCGCCCGCGCGGCTACAGCAACGGCATCGTGGCGCAGGGGCGCCTGCTCTTCGTCGCCGGCCAGATCGGTTGGAACGAGCGCGGCGAGTTCGAGAGCGACGATTTTCTCGCCCAGGCCGAACGGGCGCTGCGCAACGTCGTCGCGGTCGTGCGCGCGGCGGGCGGCGCTCCGGAGCACCTGGTGCGCCTAACCTGGTACGTTACCGACAAGAGCGCGTATCTCGCGGCCGCGCGCGCACTCGGCGCGGCCTATCGTGACATCCTCGGACCGGTGTATCCGGCGATGACGCTCGTGCAGGTCGCGGCGCTGCTCGAAGACCGCGCGCTCGTCGAGATCGAGGCGACCGCCGTGCTCCCCGACCGCTAGCCGAGCGTGTCGCCGAACTCGAGGAGCATCGCTTGCGATGCGCCTCGATCGAGAAAGGCGATCGGCACGCCGTCGGCGACATCCACGCTCTGCGACGGCTGACTCTGCGCGTGCACGTGCAGGTGCGCGCCGCGCGTGTTGCCCGAGTTGCCGCAGCGCCCGATCTCCTGCCCCACCCGTACGGCATCGCCGACGCGAACGGGCACGGAGCCTTCGCGCAGATGCGCGAGGATCACGTAACCGTGCGGCGTTTCGATGGAGACGTAGTTGCCGAAAGGGCGCGCGCGATCGGCGCGCGCTTCGTCCGGCGCGGCATCGGGTTGACGATTTTCGACGTGCACGATCATCCCGGCGCACGGCGCGAGAATCGGCCGATCCCACGAATCTCCCGCGACGCGCAAGAAGTCGTAGGCGAAGACTTGGTCGCTGACGCGCTGATGGTGATTGTGACGCGGATCGGGTCCGCCGGCTGCGACGCGCCAGCGATCCTCAAACGGCGGATGCAGTACGATCGGCCCGACCGACGCCCGCTCGAGCCAGCGGTGCGCCGTGCCTCGGTGGTCGAGACGCGCCCACAGTCCGAGCGCCGCGCTCAGGGCCGTGCCGATCCAGAATCCGATGCTCGGCAGCGTCGGCGAGATGCTCCCCGAGAAACCGGCCGCGACGACGAGAAAGATCACGACGACCATCGCGCGATACTGCACGCTGCGCGCGCGCATCGTCACGAGCGACGACACGGCGACCACCATGAATACCGCGAAGGCGAGGTAGCCGTTACTCGGCGGCGGCACGTTGACGCAGCTTGAAACGCTGCACCTTTCCGGTCTCCGTTCGCGGCAGCTCGGTCACGAATTCGATCTCGCGCGGCGCTTTGAACGGCGCGATCAATCGCTTGCAGTGGTCGCGCAATTCCTCGACCTTACCGGGATGACGATGCTCCTCGGCGACGAGCACCACGAAGGCTTTCACGATGAAGGTGTCGCGCGCGGGATCGGGCTTACCCACCACCGCCGCCTCTCGGACGTGCTCGTGAACGAGCAGGGCCTGTTCGACCTCCGGCCCCGAGACGTTGTATCCCGACGTGACGATCATGTCGTCGGTGCGGGCCACGTATGAGAAATACCCGTCCTCATCCATGCGGTACGCGTCGCCCGGATAGTTCCAACCGTGTCGAACGTAGGTCGTCTGCCGTGGATCGTCGAGATACTTGCACCCGGTCGGCCCCTTGACCGCGAGGCGCCCTACCTCGCCGGGCGGCAACGGATTACCGTCGTCGTCGTGAATCTCGGCGATATATCCCGGTACCGCGCGTCCCGTCGCACCTGCGCGCACCGATTCGCGCGGACTTCCGATAAAGATGTGGAGCATCTCGGTGGAGCCGATACCGTCGAGAATCTTCACGCCCGTCGCGCGCTCCCATGCTTCGAAGACCGACTTCGGCAACGTCTCACCGGCCGAGACGCAACAGCGCACCGTCGAGATATCGTAGCGATCGAGCATGCCGAGCATCGCCCGATACGCCACGGGCGCCGTAAAGATCGCGCTCACGCCGAATTCCGCGATTGCGCGCATCAGATCCTCGGGCCCCGCTTTCTCGAGCAGCAGCGTCGCCGCGCCCGCGTCGAGCGGGAAGAGCAGCAGTCCACCGAGTCCGAAGGTAAACGCGAGCGGCGGCGAGCCCGAGACGAGATCGTCGGGGCGCAGTTTCAGCACGTGGGTGCCGTAGCTGTCGCAGGATGCGAGCAGATCGCGATGCGTGTGCATCGCCGCTTTCGGTGCGCCCGTCGTACCCGAGGTGAACGCGACGAGGGCCACGTCCTCCGCCGCCGTCTCAACGTTCTCGAAACGATCGCTCTTTGCGAGCATCAGGGTATCGAGCGCCCGCGTATCGTCGGAATTAAAGCGCACGATTTCGATGGAGTCTCCGGCGCAGGCGGCGCGCAGGTCGTCGAGCAGACGCTCGTCGCAGAGCGCGAGCGAGACGCGCGCCTTGGCCATAATCACGCGCAGTTCGGTCTCGCGATAGAGCGGCATCGTCGTCACCGCGATCGCTCCGGCCTTCAGCACGGCGAACCAGCACGCCGCGAGCATCGGCGTGTTCGGCGCGCGCAACAGGACGCGCGCTCCCGGGACAACGCCGAGGTCGTCGCGGAGCACGTGCGCGATACGGTTCGCGACGCGATGTAAGTCGGCATAACTCCAATCGATGCCGCCGGGCGCCACGAGCGCGCGGCGCGCACCGCGCCCTTCGTCGACGTGACGATCGAGGAGACGAGCGACCGCGTTGAGGCGCTCCGGATAGCGCATCTCCGGGAGATCGAAGCGCAGTTCGGGCATCTGCTCGGGCGGCGGCAGATGTTCGCGCGCGTAACGATCCACGTGACCGGTGTAGCTCATCGACCCTCCATGCTCGCGCGCGCGATCACGACTTTTTGAATCTCGCTCGCGCCTTCATAGATCCGCAGCGCGCGCACGTCGCGGTAGAGGCGTTCGACGATTTCGCCCTGCGTGACGCCGCGTCCACCGAAGAGCTGTACGGCGCGATCGCAAATGCGCCCGGCCGCTTCGGTCGCAAAGAGCTTCGCCATCGCGGCCTCGCGCGTGACGCGCTCCGCGCCGGTATCTTTGGTCCACGCGGCCCGGTACACCAGCAGCGCGCTCGCATCGATATCCGTCGCCATTTCGGCGATCGCCGCCTGCGTCAACTGGAGCGCCGCGAGGGGCGCGCCGAAGAGCATGCGCGAGCCGGCGTGCGCGCGCGTTTCGTCGTACGCACGACGTGCGAAACCGAGCGCCGCCGCTCCGACCGTGCTGCGAAAGAGATCGAGCGTCGCCATCGCGATCTTGAAGCCGTCCCCTTCGCCGCCCAGACGCCGGGCGGCGGGAACGCGGCACGCACGAAACCGCAGCGTGCCGAGCGGATGCGGCGAGATCGTCGCGATGCGCTCGCTCACCTCGAGTCCCGGCGTTCCCGCATCGACCACGAACGCCGAGAGTCCCTTGGCGCCCGTCGGCGCGGTACGGGCCAGCACGACGTAGAGATCGGCGATTCCGGCGTTGGATATCCACGTCTTCTCGCCGTCGAGCACGTAGCCGTCGCCGTCCCGGCGCGCGGTCGTCGCGAGCGCCGCGACGTCGGATCCGGCTTCGCGCTCAGAGAGCGCGAACGCCGCGATCGCTTCGCCCGCGACGACGCGCGGAACGTAGGTATCGCGCATCGCGGCGTCGCCGAAGAGCGTGATCGCACCGCTGCCGAGTCCCTGCATCGCGAGCGCAAAGTCCGCGAGCGCGGAGCGGTAGGCGAGCGTTTCGCGCGCGATGCAGAGCGTGCGCACGTCGAGGCGCGCGCACGGCGCGAGCCAGCCCCCCTCGCCGAGCGCGCGTACCCACGCGCGCACCGAGGTGTCGGCATCGCGCTCGTCGTCGAACACGGCGACCCGCGCGCTCCACGCCTCCAGGTCGCGCGCGAACGCCCGATGTTCGTCGGAGAAGAACGGCCAAGCGAGATCGCGCGGCGGAATCATCAATTCCCCTCGAAGCGCGGCTCGGTGCGCGCGACGAACGCGTCGTACGCGCGGCGAAAGTCGTTCGTGCCCATGCAGATCGCCTGCGCCGCCGCCTCCGCGTCGATCGCGGCGTCAAGCGGCATGGCCCACTCGTCGTGCAGCATCTTCTTCGTCATCGCGTGCGCGAAGGTCGGCCCGTGCGCGAGCGAGTGCGCGAGCGCATGTGCGCGCTCGAAGACGTCCGCCGGCTCGCAGAGGTCATTGTAAAAGCCCCACTCGTAGGCTTGCGCTCCCGGCATCACGCGGCCGGTGTAGAGCAATTCCGATGCCCGGCCGAGCCCGATGATGCGCGGGAGCATCGCGCACGCCCCCATGTCGCAACCCGCCAAGCCGACGCGCACGAAGAGAAAGGCGACCTTCGACCGCGCGGTTCCATACCGAATGTCGGAGGCCATCGCGAGGATCGCGCCCGCTCCCACGCAGACGCCGTCGATCGCCGCCACGATGGGCTGCGGCGCCGCCCGCATCGCTTTCACGAGATCGCCCGTCATCTGGGTGAAGGCGTGCTGCTCGCTCGCGTTGCGCTCGGTCAGCGGTCCGATGATGTCACGGACGTCGCCGCCCGAGCAGAAATTTTCTCCCGCGCCGGCGAGCACGACGCTCTTGATATCGTCGCGCGCGTGCAGAGAACGAAACCAATCGCGCAGCTCGGCGTAGAGCTCGAACGTCAGCGGATTCTTGCGCTCCGGACGATCCAACGTCACGGTGGCGACGCGATCCTCGATCTCGTAACGGGCGACGGTCATGGCGCCCTTACGCCTCCATGCCGCCGGGAATCACGAGCGACACGCCGCTCTTCTCGCCGCAGATGAGCTCGAGGGCCGCCTGCGCGACCTCTTCGACGCTCGCGATGCGTCCCTCGGGATTCATGCCGGCGAGCGTTTCGCGCGCGGACTGCTCGGATGCGCCGGTATGTTTGACGATCTTCGAGATCGCCTGGTGCATCATCTCCGTCTCGGTATAGCCCGGACAGATCGCGTTCGCGGTGATGCCGGTCCCGGCGAACTCGGCCGCGACGGCTCGGGTAAGGCCGATGACGCCGTGCTTGCTCGCGCAGTACGCGGCGATGTACGGCGCGCCGTAGAGACCGGCGATGCTCGCGACGTTCAAGATGCGCCCGTAGCGGGCGAGCACCATATCCTGCACGGCTTCGCGCGTGCAGAGAAACGTCCCGGTGAGATTCGTCGCGATGATGCGGTCGAAGAGCGACTTGCTCGTACGCATGAGCGGCGCCGAGTCGGAGATGCCGGAGTTATTCACGAGCACGTCGATCGGCCCGTTGGCCTTACGGCAGCGCGCGAAGGCGGCGCGCACGTTCTCTTCGTCGGAGACATCGGCTTGGGCGCGCGCGAAGCGCGCGTCGTCCGAGCCGTCACCGCTCGCCGCCGAGCGGCTCACGATGCTCACCCGCGCGCCGGCATCGGCGAGCGCGACCGCAATGCCGTAGCCGATACCGCGCGCGCCGCCCGTCACGAGCGCGTGCTTGCCGGCGAGCGATGCAAACTCAGATGCCATGCGCTGTTCCTGCTCCTTGTTCGCGCGCGATCGCGCGCTCGAGTTGGGCCTTGCCGGGAAGATACTGCACGGGCCACGGAGCACCCGCGTAGCCGAGTTGCGCGGCGGCGTGCAGCGTCCATTGCGGATCGCTCAGGTGCGGCCTTCCCAGCGCGACGAGGTCGGCGCGACCCGCGGCGACGATTGCGTTGACCTGATCGGCCTCGGTGACGTTTCCCACCGCCATCGTCGTGATGCCGACGTCGTTGCGAATCGCATCCGCATACGGGGTCTGGAACATGCGTCCGAAAACGGGCTTCGCATCGGGGTGCGTCTGCCCGGTCGAGACGTCGATGAGGTCGGCGCCGACAGCCTTGAATGCGCGCGCGATTTCGACCGCGTCGTCACCTGTGATGCCGCCTTCCATCCAATCCGTGGCGGAGATGCGCACCGACATCGGCCGCTCGGCGGGCCATACCGCCCGCATCGCGGCGAAGACTTCGAGCGGATAGCGCAGGCGGTTCTCGAGCGTGCCGCCGTATTCGTCATCGCGCGCGTTCTGCAGCGGCGTGATGAAACTCGAGAGCAGATAGCCGTGCGCGCAGTGGAGTTCGAGCATATCGAAGCCCGCCTCTAGCGCCATCGCGGTCGCGCGCACGAACTCATCGCGAATGCGCGACATCTCGCTGCGGTCGAGGGCGCGCGGCGTCTGACTGCGCGGCGCGTACGGCCGCTCGGAGGGACCGACGACCGGCCAATTGCCGCTATCGAGCGGCTCGTCCATGCCCTCCCACATGCGCTTGGTGGAGCCTTTCGGCCCGGCGTGGCCGAGTTGCAGACAGATCTTCGCGTCGCTCCACGCGTGCACGAACTCGACGATGCGGCGCCACCCCTCGACGTGTTCGGCGAGATACATGCCGCAGCAGCCGGGCGAGATGCGTCCCTCTCGCGAGACGCACGTCATCTCGGTGAAGACGAGTCCCGCGCCGCCGAGCGCTCGCGCGCCGAGGTGCACCAGGTGGAAGTCGGTGGGGGTACCGTCGACCGCGCTGTACATGTCCATGGGCGAGACGACAACGCGGTTACGCAAGACGAGCTCGCGTAAACGAATGGGGGTGAACATCGGCGGGACCGGCGCTGCGGGCGTCATCTCGCCGTTGGTCCGCACCTGAGCCTGCGCTCGAGATGCGAGCCACCCTTCCACTCGCTCGACGTATGATGTATCGCGCAGACGGAGGTTCTCGTGACTGATGCGCTGACTACGGGTTAGCAGGCTGTAGGCAAACTGCTCCGGCGGCAGCGTCGCATAGCGCGCGACGTTCTCGAACCAGTGCGTCGAGTTGCGCGCGGCGTTCTGCAGCTTGAGAACTTCGACGCGCCGCACCTCCTCGTACGCCCGCAGCGCGCGGGGCAGATCGGCGTGCGCGTCGAGCGCGTCGGCGAGCCCGATCGCGTCCTCGAGCGCGAGCTTCGTTCCCGATCCGACCGAGAAGTGCGCCGTGTGGGCCGCGTCGCCCATCAACGCGACGTTCTCGTGAATCCACGTGCGATTGCTCACGCGGACGAAGTTGATCCAGTCGCGCCCGCGCAGATGGGCCGTATTCGCCATGAGCCGATGACCGCGCAGATACGGCGCGAAGAGGCGCTCGCAGAAGGCGATCGTTTCGTCGGTACCCGCAGAATCGAGCCCGTGCGCGAGCCACGTCTCTTCGCGACATTCCACGATGAAGGTGCTCGTGTTCTCGTCGAAGCGGTACGCGTGCACCGCGAACCAGCCGTGCTCGGTCTCTTCGAAGATAAAGGTGAAGGCATCCAGCGGCAACGTCGTCCCGAGCCAGACGAAACGGCAGCGCCTCCGATCCAGATCCGGGCCGAAGTGCTCCGCGTGCGCGGCGCGCACGCGACTGTTGATGCCGTCGCTCGCCACGACGAGATCGTACGACGCGCGCAACGCGGCAATATCGTCGATCTCACGCTCGAAGTGCAGTTCCACGCCGAGTTCGCCGGCGCGCTGCTGGAGGATCTCGAGCAGTCGGCGACGCGCGATGCCGGAGAAGCCGTGGCCGCCGGACGTGCTGCGCGTGCCGCGATAGTGTACGTCGATGTCGTCCCAATGCGCGAATGCATCGGTGATCGCACGGTGCGACGCCTCATCGGCCGCACGAAGATTATCGAGCGTCGCGTCGGAGAAGACGACGCCCCAGCCAAAGGTGTCGAATGGGCGATTGCGCTCGTAGACCGCGACCTCCCACGCGGGATTGCGCTTCTTCGCGAGGAGCGAGAAGTAGAGACCGGCGGGACCTCCGCCGACGCAGGCGATACGCATGAGGCGCGGCCCTACGCCGCTTCGTGCGGCGACCCGAAGAACATCACCCACGTACCGAAGTCGTGGCTGAAGTTTGTGAAGCGATGCTCCGCGAGCGCGGGCACGAAGAGCACGTCGCCTTCGACGAACGGAAACTGCTCGCCCTCGACGTCGAGAACGCCGGTCCCGCGTGCGATGACGTAGAGTTCGTCGCGTTCGTGCGGCTGCTGCAGATCCACGAGATGCGGAGAGTAAAACTCCAGATCGAGGCCGTCATGACGCATGATTTCCGCCGCGAGATTATTCGCCGAGGGACGTTTCGTCAGGGCCTTCGCGAGCGCCACGTGCGCGCCGTTCAGGTGCTGAGGTTCCTTCATCGTGGGTATTTCTTCGATGCCTCGGAGGTTTTTCCGGGTCGCCGCTGCGAATGGCGCCGTCGAGGGGGTAAGTGGCGACGAAGATGCTTGCACGGATGCGTTATGCGCTCGCGGCCGTTCCGATGGCGGCGCTCAGCATCGCGGTTCCCTTCGCGAACCGCGTCGAGCCCCGTATCCTCGGTCTCCCGTTCATCCTCGCGTGGATCGCGATTTGGGTGCTCGTCACCCCGCTCTGCATCTGGGCGCTCGGCCGGATCGAGCATCGCTGGTGAACGCCCTTATCGCGCTCGGGATCATCGTCGCCGTCGTCGCCGCGACGATCCTCTTCGCCGCGGCGAGCGTGCGGCGCATCCGCATGTCGCCGCAGGAGTACATCGTCGGCGGCCGCGGGTTCGGCGCGGTCTTTCTCTGGGTGTTGCTCGCCGGTGAGATCTACACGAGCTTCACCTTTCTGGGAGCGGCGGGCTGGACGTATTCCTTCGGCGCCCCGGCGTTCTACATCATGGCCTACGGTACGTTCGGCTACGTACTCGGGTACTTCTTGCTCCCGTGGATCTGGGCGTACGGCAAGGAGCGCGGCCTCCTCACGTCGCCCGACTTCTTCGCCGCACGATACGGCAGCAAGGCGCTCGCGACGCTCGTCGCCGTGGTGCAGGTCGTCGCGGTCATTCCGTACGTCACCCTGCAGCTATCCGCGATCCAAATCTTTCTGAACATCGCGGGGTACGGCAGCATCGACGCCCAGACCGGCGCGATCGTCAGCTTTCTCGCGATCATCGCTTTCGTTTTCGCGACCGGATTGCGCGGGACGGCCTGGGCGAGCATCGTCAAGGATGCGCTCGTGATCGGGGCGCTCCTCTTCGTCGGTATCGCAATACCGTTGCACTTTTTCGGCACGCCCGCGACGATGTTCGATCAATTGCTGCGTGCGCACCCGAATCACCTCACGCTCGGAGCGCTCGCGGCTCCGAAGGGGTCGATCTGGTATGTCTCGACCGTGCTGCTCACCGGCATCGGCTTCTTCATGGGGCCGCATTCGATCGCCGCGGTCTATAGCGCCAAAGACGGAGACGTGCTGCGGCGCAACGCCGTCTTCTTGCCGCTCTACCAACTCGTGATGCTGCTCGTATTCTTCGCGGGATTCAGCGCGTTGCTGATCGCACCGGGACTGCACGGAACCGACGCCGATCAATCCTTCCTAACCGTCGTCGCGCACTACTACCCGTCGTGGATCCTCGGCTTCGTCGCCGCAACGGGCGCGCTCTGCGCGCTGGTCCCCTCGACGGCGCTGTTGCTGTCGAGCGCGAGCATCCTCTCCAAAAACGTGGTAAGCGACCTCTTCGGGCGCGCGCTCGGTGACGAGAGCCGCATGCGCGTGACGCGCGCGATGGTGGTCGTGATCGGGCTGCTCGCGCTCGGCCTCTGGGTCGCATACAAGACGACGCTCGTCTCGCTGCTGCTGCTCTACTACAACGGCGTCTCGCAGTTCGCGCCCGCCTTCATCTTCGGCGCCCTCTGGAAGCGCACGTCGCCGTGGGCGGTCGGCGCCGGGATCGTCGCCGGAATCGGAATCGCCCTCGCGCTCGCGGCGAGCAACCACGCTCCCTACGGATGCAATCCGGGCTTCATCGGTTTGCTCGTCAACGTCGTCGTGCTCGTCGTCGGCTCGCTCCTTGCGAAAACGCCCGAGCGACGAGCACTTAACGGCTAGATCGCGCGCTTCGCTCTGGTGAGCGAATCGAACATTTCTTCGAAGATGTAGAGCGGCCCGATGAGGAGATAGATGAGATTCTCCAAGAACTTCGGTTTCGTGCCCTCGAAGCGATGTCCGACCAGTTGGAAAACCCATCCCAAGACGAAAGCTCCCAGCGCGACCTGCCACGACAGGTGAATCGCGAGCGCGTAGAGCGCCGCGAAGATCACGAACGACAGCAGTGCGCCGCGAAGATCGATGAAGGCGTAATAGAGCACGGTTGCAAGCGCGATCACGACCGCGAGATCCACCGGTCCGAGCGCACGCGTGTGCGCGACCCCCATGACTCCGAGCACGATGAGGGGGATCCCGACTGCATGGCACGCGCGATTGCGCCCGTCCTGATGATAGGAGCCGTACTCGGTAAAGAGCGTTGCCTTATCCACTGATCGGAGTCCCTTTCACAGCGTGCTGGCTTCTGCGACCCATGCGACTTACGTCCCTGCACGCGGGGGTGTTGAGAGTGCCATGCAGAAGAGCGCCTCCATGCAAGCCACGATCGCAGTCCCCGAGCGTCTCGTTGACGACGTCGTGCTCATTCGGCGCGACCTGCACATGCATCCCGAGCTCGGCTTCGAGGAGCATCGAACCGCGGGCATCGTCGCCGATCGCCTGCGCGCCCTGGGCTACGAAGCGCACGAGGGCATCGGGCGCACCGGCGTCGTCGGCGTGCTGCGCGGAGCGAAGCCCGGACGCACCATCATGCTGCGCGCCGATATGGACGCATTGCCGCTGACCGAAGAGCGCGATCACGCGTATCGCTCGCAATTCGACGGCCGGATGCACGCCTGCGGTCACGACGGTCACGTCGCCATTCTCCTCGGCGCGGCGGCCCTGATCGCCGAGCGGAAGGACGAACTCGCGGGCACGCTCTGCCTCGTCTTTCAGCCCGCCGAAGAAGGCCTCGGCGGCGCTCGCGCGATGATCGAGGACGGCCTCTTCGAGCGCTTCGGCATCGAGCGCGCTTACGGACTCCACCTCTCGTCCAAGTACCCGACCGGCGTACTCGGATTCCGTGAGGGACCCATGTACGCGTCAAGCGACTCCATCGAGATCGAGGTCAACGGGGTCGGCGGGCACGGTTCCGCGCCGCACGATGCGGTCGATCCGATCTACACCGCGGCGACGTTCGTGACGAGCGTGCAATCGATCGTCTCACGCATGGTGGACCCGCTCGCACCGGCCGTCGTGACGGTCGGTGCGATTCACGGCGGAACCACGCACAACATCATCCCGCGCACGTGCTCGCTGATGGGGACCGTGCGCGCCTTCGACGACGACGTGCGCGCCGCGATGCCCGAACGGATCGAGCGCGTGCTGCGCTCGTGTTGTGACGCATCGGGTGCCTCGTACGATTTCCGATACCTGTGGCGCTACCCGGTCACCGCAAACGACGCCGCGCAGACGCAGTATGCGCGCGCCCTCGCCGAACGTATCGTCGGTGCCGAGCGCGTCGTCGAGGCGTCGCGCCTGATGGGCGCGGAAGACTTCTCCTTCTACGCCGAGCGTGTGCCCGCGTGCTTCTATACGCTCGGCTGCGGCGGCGCTCCGGACACGAGTCACCCGCACCATTCGAGTCTCTTCGATATCGATGAACGCGCGCTGCCGAACGGCGTGGCGATGATGACCGCGCTCGCGCTCGACGCCGCGCGCAACGCTCCCTGACCACCCGAGGGCTGCGAAGCGCTCGCTAAAGACCTCGAAACGCTCGTCGCATTCGTCGGTTCGCCGAATGCGAACGCTGCACCGCATGCCCGGAATACCCAGCATACAAGGGCCGAGCTTCGCTCCATCGGCGTGCGTAGGGCGCGTATGGTGAGGGCGTGTCGTCCAGTTCGCCGCGAACGCTCGCGCTCGCGCTCCTTCTCTCCGCCGGGCTCGTCGCGTGCCGCGGCGGCGGCTCGCTCCCCGCGGTGCAAACCGCACCGGATGCGCATGCCGCACGCGTAGCCGTTTCGCTGCACGTGCTCGTTCCCGCGCGAAGCGGCATCGCGCGCGCGCCGTCCTACATCTCCCCCGCGACGCAATCGCTCTCGATCGCCGTCGGCAACGCGACGCCGACGATCGCGAACCTGACGCCGACATCCCCCGGATGCACGACGGTCGGCGGCGCGACGCAATGCACGATCGCGTTTCAAGCACCCACGGGTTCCGACACCTTCACGATCTCGACGTACGACACAGCGAACGCCGTCGGCAGCGCACTCTCCACCGCGACGCTGACGCAGACGATCGTCGCCGGCAGCGAGAACGCGCTCGATGTTACCCTCGACGGCATCGTCTCCAAGATCGTGCTCGCGGTGCAAGGGAGCCCCCCGCCCGAAGGCAGCGCGCTCGACGTCGGGGTGAGCGTGATGGCGCAGGATGCGGACGGCAATACGATCGTCGGCCCGGGCGGCTACGACACGCCGATCACCCTCGCCGACATTGACGCGAGCGCAAGCACCGCACTCTCGACGCATTCGGTCGCCGCGCCGTCCGACGCCGTGACGCTCCACTATACGGGCGGCGCGCTCAGTTCCATCGGCGCCAACGCCCATCTGACCGCATCGAACCCGAACGTGGCGACGAGCTCGATCGTCACGACCTATTTCGTGACCGCGCAAGACTCGTGGGTCACGTGGGGCGACGATCCGTCGCGTTCGAGCATCAACCCAGGCGAAACGCGACTGAGCCCCGCGACCGTGGGCGGCCTCCACACGGTGTGGTCGAAGACGCTCGGCGGCGTGATTACCGCGGCTCCGGTCGTCGTGGGCAACGTTGCGGGCACGACGCAAGGTCCCGTGGACGTCCTCTACGTCGCCGACGCGCATGCGAATCTCTACGCACTCAACGCCGGAACCGGAGCACTGCTCTGGCAGAAAACGTTTCACACCGAGACGATCGACGGGAACAGCACCGATCTGGCACAGCAGGGGTGCTTCGATCAGCCCGGCGGCATCTACGGCATCGGCGGCTCGCCGGTGGCCGATGCGGCGGCGCAACGGCTCTATCTCGTGGACGCGATGGGCGATCTCTACGCGCTCGATCTCGCGAGCGGCGCGCAACGCACCGGCCCCGTGCAGATGTGGCCCTATCGCTCGAGCGACAACTTCAACATCACGAACGACTACGGCGCCCTCAACGAAGACGCCGCGCGCGGCATCGTGTACGTGCCGAGCGGCGCGCACTGCGGCAATCGCAACTTCGGCGGAGTGCAGGCCTACACCATCGCGTCGGGAGCCGTCGCGCACTTCTTCACCGAGGGCGGACCCGTGACGCAGCCGATCTATTACGGTGGCGTGTGGGGCCCCGGCGGCACGGCGCTGGATCCGCGCGTGTCCACGGGCAGCGTATATTTTGCGACCGGCGACGGTCCGGCGAACGCCGGTCAGTATCCGTGCCGGTTGATGCGCCTCAACGCGTCGCTCGGAATCGTCGCGTCGTCGCCGGAATCCATCGCGCAGACGACGTGCGCGAACGATTCCGATTTCGGCGGTTCGGCACTCGTCTTCGCTCCGTCGAGTTCGAGCGGGTGCGCCAGCGGAACCGTACTCGACGCCGCCGAGAACAAAACCGGAACGCTCTTTATCTACAACGCCGACGCACTCGCGAGCGGGCCAATCCAGACGTTGCAGATCGGCACCGCCAATACCGGCGGGATCAATCTCGGCACCCCGATCTACGACGCCGCGCGCAATATCTTCTTCATCAACAACGCGAGCGACTCGAGCGACGGCACGACGGGCATCAAGCATGGGCTCGTCGCGTTCACGATCGCGGGATGTCATCTCCAACTGCTCTGGCAACAACCCGTCGGCCCAAACGCGAGCAGCGATGGACCGCCGTCGCCGCCTGCCGTCGCAAACGGCGTCGTCTATTACGTCGACGGACCCGGAAGCGGCTGCTCGGCCGTGCTCGGATCGGGCGGTTGTCCCAATCCAGGCGCCGCGGACTTCTACGCATTCAACGAGACGAGCGGCGCGCAACTCTTTCATACGACGCTTCAAGGCCCACTCTTCACGCAGCCGGTCATCGTGAACGCGCACGTCTATGTGACTTCGTGGAACGGCTTTGGTCCCGGCGTCATCTACGCCTTCGGCGTGTGAGGACCGTTCGATGCAACCTTTCGTTCGACACCTATCCATCCTCGCGTTGGCCCTCGTACTCGTGCGCTGCGGCGGCGGAGGCGGCGGCGCGGGCACTCCCGGAACGCAGCCCGGAGCACCCGGAACACCGCAGATGGCGCAGACGGCATTCACGATCGTGGTTCCACGCGCTTCCGGCACGGCGAGCGTGCATCCGTCGGTGATTCCGTCCGACACGCAATCGATCTCGATCGTCATCACCGCCATCAACGGGAGCGCGCCTCCCTCGGGCGTGCAGACGACCTTCAATGCGACGCTGACGACGAGCAATCCGAACTGCGCGCAAGGTACGAGCGGCCTCGCCTGCACCATCGCGATCACCTCGCCGACGGGAAATGTGACCTATACGGTGTCGCTCTTCAGCACGACGAACGAAACGGGCTCCCCCGTAGCCCAGGGAACGACAACCGCCACCATCACCGTCGGCACGAATAACGTCGTGAACCTCACGCTCGCGCTCGTCGGCGGCGCGCTCGCGCTCGCACTGCAGAATCCAACGCCGCAATCGGGGAGCTCGACGACGATCGGCGTGACCCTGAGCGAGCTGGACGGCGGCGGTACGCCCATCACCGGAACCTACCCGAACCCGATCGTGCTGACCGACTCCGATACGAGCGGTGCGACGAGTCTCGCGGTCAACGGCAAAGCTGGGACGACGGTCACCACGTCCGCGGACGTCGTAACGCTTGCCTATACGGGACTCGCGATCGCGCCCGTCACGATCGGCGCGAGCACGACGGGGCTCGCGAGCGCGAGTGCGACGCTCACGCCCGGCATCGCCGCGGTGGTGCTCGCACCCACGTCGCTTTCGTTCCAAGGAACGGCAAGTCTCGGCGGCGTCGGCGCGAGCACGGTAACCGCCACGCAAGCGGGCTGGACGGGCAGCTTCGGTCACACGATCGCGGTTACGAACGGCTCGCCGAGTTGCAACCTCGGCAACGCCTCGACGCAGATCGTCAGCCTGCCGTCCACGAACGGCACGAGCTTCGCGATCACGCCCCAAAATGCGGGAAGTTGCTCGCTCCTATTCAGCGGAGGAGCGGGCGCGAGCAGCAGCCTTCCGATCAGCGTGACGACCACGAAGGTCATCATTCAATCGCACGGCTCGCCCCGTTGAGCTTCAGCGCCCGGGCGGGCGTTGCGGCCGAACAAGATAGAGCCCAAGGGACGGCGTGTAATTCAGACTCGGGATGAGCGCGCCGTCCCAACCTCGCGCGACGATCTCCGCAGGCTGCGCCGCCGCGACGCGCCCGCACATGAGTAACGCGGGAATGACCGACGGATCGCCGGGATCGAGTTCGTACCACGTACCGCTCTTGGCGGTGTGCGCGGCGATCGTCCAGAGTCGCGGCTGCGTACCCTTCGCGAAGTATGCGCGCAGATCGCCGAGCGCCTCGGTTGCGGTATTCTTCAAGTCACTCGTGCACGACCCGGCACCGCCACGGATCTCGAAGGGATTCGCGGGCGGCGACGACGGCAATGCATAGACGCGGAAACTCTCGCGTCCCGTCTGCGGCGGCCGCGTTTCGATATACATGCCGACGGCGGGCATGAAGACGATCGGGCGCGCGAACGCTCCGCCGCCCGCCTCGTAGAGATGGCGCGTCGTTACGTCGTCGCTGCTCGCCGCGTGCAGTTGCATGCAGCCGAAAAAGACGCGGAAGATTCCGCCGCGCGTCCGCGCCGCCGTCGGATTCGCCGCGGCGCCGGTCGATGCGACGAGCGTGGACGCGAGCGTGTGCGCTTGCGCCGCCGACGCGAACTTCGGTGCGATGGTGAGGGCATAGGTGGAACCGAGGCCGTGATAGGTGACGGTCGCATCGTCGAACGCGCCAGCCGGCATCGTCGCCGGATATCCGTTCGCTCCCCGCGCCGCCTCGATGGCCGCGACGTATCCCTTGAGTTCGCTCGAGAGGCGCGTCGCCGCGGCTTGCGTGTCGGCCGTGCAGAGCGGCGACGCCTGCTGCAGGCCAAACGGATCGGCGGGCGGGCTCGACGGGATCGGCGTGATCGCACTGCGGAAGCCGCCCGGTCCGCGACCGCCACGCGGGCCGTGCGAAGCGAGCGACGGTGCCGCGCTCGGCGCGTTCGAAACGCCCTGGCCGAAGCGCGCGGTGTACGTCACGGAGTAACTGCGCGGCTGGAGCGGCCGGGCGAGCGTCGGGATGGCGATCCCATTCTGCGTCGTGTAGGGCAGCGCGTTCTCCGGACTCGTAAACGTGCCCGCGAAGGCGTTCGTGATGTTATTCGCGGCGAACGTCAGCGAACCGTGAGCGAGTTGCGCGCTGACCGCCGCGTCGAAGGTCGTGAAGGCCGGAAGGTTGTTGGGATTATTCTTGCCCGTGTACTGCGCGTCCGCGAGCCACTCGAGCGCGGAATGCGGCGCTTTGTAGTCGAGCACGAGCCCACCGCGCTGAAGGGGTACATTCGGCAATTGCTCGCCCGATACGGTGATCGAGAACGGATTGTCGATGCGCGGATCGTTCGAGGCGAGCTTGGCGACGTTCAGATTCCAGAACGGCTGCACGACGAGGTTTCCGAACGAGATGAAGCCGCTGAGCGATCCGCCTTCATACACGCGGCGCACTCCGCCCACCGGCGATGAAAAGTAGAGTTGCGACGCGGAGAACGGCGCCGCACTGTTGCACCCGGCCGGCGACGCATAGAGCGCACCGACGGCGGCGAGGTACGCAGGGGAGAGCACGCCTTGCGCGGCGAGCACGGAGCCGTTGACCTGGACGGGAGCGACGACGCCGTTCTGAACCTGACGATAGACCTGAAGCGAGACGGAGCCGCCGTGGAGCGATCGGGTGTAGCCGAGTCGCTCCGAGATCGAGGAGCTTGGCCCCGGCTGATCGCCCGGAGCATTTCCGTATGCGACGTTGCCGTTACAGTCGAAGCGCAGCGACTGCGGGTCGGTGAGCGTGGTTGCGCGCGACGCTGCGCCCGCGACGCCGCCGAGCGCATAGGTGGCGAAATAGGAATCCCGCGCCGTCGGGCGCCACGTCACTCCGAGACTTCCGAGCGCACTCGACTGCGCGTTGGTCGAGCGGCTGAGACCGAACGATTCGTTGAGGGTTACCTTGTCGTTCGAATGGATCGTATCGGTCAACTGCAGCGCGGAGTAATTGGTGGATTGCTGCGCGTTGTAATAGGGGTTCGCCTGAGCGACGAGCGGCGTCGTGCGTTGTTCTCCCCACGAGCCGTAGCTTTGGATCGAGATGGTGTGGCGTTCGCGCGCGGGCAGCGTCGCGTTGAGGGTGTATCCGCGGTTCTGCGAGAGCGTGGAGAAGCCGATCGGCTGCGCGACTCCATCCACGTAGCGATTCAGCTGGTCGTTGAGCATGCCGAACGTACTCGAGTACACGGAGGCTTGGATGGTCGTCTCGCCGACGAGCGCGTTATCGGTCAGCGAGTAGAGTTGCACGCTGCCGTCGCTCGTATTTCCGGGGCCGATGCCGCACGGGATCGCCTGCGAGATGCGCAGGCACGCGATGTTCGTGCTGCGCGCCGAGCTCAGAAAGGTGCCGCTGAGCGTCTGGCTGTCGCTGAATTGGTAGCGCAGCTTCGCGAGATTGCCCGAGATGCTCGCGTCGCCGTCGTGCACGTAGTTGAGGCCGCTTGCGTCGAGATAGCGCATGCCGTCCACCAGGCTCGGGTTCAAGCGATAGGTGCTCTGCAGCGCAAGGCCGAGACGGCCGAACGAGCCCGTCTCGCCGAAGCCGTAGTTGTAGCGGCCATTGCTACCGGTCGCGATCGAGACCTGCGACTGCCACGAGAGTGTCGGCTGCAGCGTCGAGAAATTGACGCCGCCCGCGAGCCCACCGGCCTGCGGCCCGTGATGCACGGCGGCACCCGTGAAGAGATCGGTTGCGAACGCGCCGAGGTTGCCGGCGGTTCCGGGGGCGTTGAGCGGAATGCCGTCGAGCGAAAGCTGCGTTTGGCTCGCATCCTGCCCGTCGAGCGAGATCGTCTGCGTTGCGTCGCTATCGTCGCTCGATGTCTGCACGGAGACGCCGGAGAGCTTATTGAGCGCATCGGCGAGATCGTTCGAGAGCTTGCGTTGGGCCGAGTCCGGTCCGATTGCGCTCGTGGAGATGCTCGCCGAGGAGCGCGCCACGATCTCACCGATCACCTTGAGGTCGGTGTCGGGCGCTAACTTCACGGTTACGGTCACGGCGCGCCCGTCGATCACTTCGAACGGTGCGGAGGTGATCACTTGATAATCGCGCTTCGCGATGCGCGCGTGGTAGATGCCGTCGGGTACATCGGTGAAGAGGACCTGGCCGTTGGCTCCGGTGACTTCACTCGCGATCACCGGACCGTCGAGCAGCACGCGCGCAAGCGCGAGCGGGGTCTTCCCATCGAGATCGGTCACCGCGATTCGGATCGAACCCGACTCGCTCTGCGCGCTCGCGAGGAACGGAGCGCAGCACAGAGCGAGCACGGCGGCCGCGACGATGAAGAGACGACGCATCATATCGGCTCGATTGTGGCGAGTTCGGCTGATAGCACCCTGAGCCGTCGGCGCCCGATTATGAGGACGCGATTAGAGGGTGATCAGCACCGTGGTGCCGCGATTCGGCGACGTCTCGAGTGCGATCGTTCCACCGGCGCGTTCGACGGCGCGCTTCGCGATCGCAAGCCCGAGCCCGCTTCCGGTAATCTCGCCGCGCAAATCACCTCGATAGAAGCGTTCGAACGCATGGAGACGCTCGGACTCGGTCATGCCGGGCCCTTCGTCGGCAATTGCGATCGTCGTCGCGCCATCACTGCGAACGGCACGCAAGTGGATCGGCGAGTCCGGCGCGTACTTTAGCGCGTTCTCGACGGCATTCCAAATCGCTTCGCCGAGTTCCGCGCGGTCGCCCACGATCTCATGCGCGCCATCGACGCTGTAATCGACGTGGCGCGACTCATCGAGACGCTTCGCCGCCTCGACCTGCGAGCGCAGCAATTCGGCGACATCGATCGACTCGCGACGCGGGGGCGTCTCGGCATCGAGGCGCTCGAGGCGCATCAGCCGATCGATCAGCCCGCGCATGTGCTCCTTCTCGATGGACATCGTGCCGAGAATCTGCCTTGCGATGGTTGGCTCTTCGATCGCACCGCGTCGAAGCACATCGATGTAGCCGCCGATAACGGTGAGCGGCGTGCGGAGTTCGTGCCCGGCGTCCGAGACGAACTGGCGCATGCGCTCTTCGGTTTCGCGCCGTTCGCCCATCGCCGACGCGACGCGCGCGGCCGCATCGTTGTACGCGGCGGTCAAGGTACCGATCTCGTCCCCTCCCGGTGCCACGAAGCGTCGCTGCGTGAAGTCGCCTTCGGCGAGCGCGCGTAGCGAACCGGTGACATCGTTGATCGGTTCGAGTGCCTGGCGAGCGAAGAGCCGTCCCACGAACCACGAAAGAAAGATCGCGACCACGGCGATGGTCAAGACGACGCGCCAATACGGGACGAGTGAGACGAGCAAGAGCGGAAGCGACGGGGCGAACGCCACGAAGCCTCCGTCGACCGCCGTAAGTTCGAGCGGTTCGGGATGCACGGGGCCTTCGCGAACGATTAACTGGTACGCGAAGCCGTGTTTGTCGTCGCCCGGGGGCGCGGGCATACCGCGAAGTTCGATGGGATCGCCGAGGCGGAATTCCGGTGGGAGCATGCTCGCCTGACCGTGCACGATGCGATCGAGGATTTTGGGGCGCAGCGTCTTGTCGCCGGCGAGAAAGGTTCCGACCTTGTCGAACACGGCGACGCGCAATCCAATGCCGCTCAGCGTGTTCACGATCTCCGGAGCCGCCTGCTGAAGCGTCATCCCCTCCATCTTGTATTGCGCGGTGAGGATGCGAGCTTCTTCGTGCTTGGCGATCACGATATCGCCCGTGAAGTTCGCCATCTCCAGCACGAGCGCGATGCCCGACGCAATGATCACGAGCACGATCGTGATGCCGAGCAACGTGGCGTAGAGTGCCGAGAGGCGCGAGGCGAGGGAGTGCTTCATGCGTTAGGGTTGTTGCGAGAGGCCGTATCCGACGCCGCGCACGGTACGGATGAACGAACCGCGCTCACCGGGGCGATCGATCTTGGCGCGAAGATACGAGATGTACGTCTCGACAATATTCGGCCCGCCTTCGAAATCGTGTCCCCAGACGATTTCGAGGAGATGATCCTTACTGAAAACGCGTCGCGGCTCGCGCATCAGAACGGCGAGCAAATCGAATTCGCGCTGGGTGAGCTCGATGAGGTCCTTTCCGCGAAAGAGTTCGTGCGTCTGCGGATTCATCGCGACGTCGCGCCAGCGCAGCACATTCTCCTCGATGAGTTGCGGGCGGCGCAGCTTGGCCTGCAGGCGCGCGATAAGCTCTTCGAAGACGAACGGTTTGACGAGATAATCGTCGGCGCCGGCGCTCAGGCTGCGTACCTTATCCTCGGTATCGCCCTTTGCGGTCAGCATGAGAATCGGCGCTTGCGAGATCTCGCGCAGCTTCGGCAAGAGCGTGATACCGTCGATCTTCGGCATCATGATGTCGAGCACGATCACCTCGGGATCGAATCGCCGCACGAGATCGAGTGCCGCGAAGCCGTCAGCCGCGCTCTGGACGTCGAAACCTTCGCGAGAGAGCCCGAGCTCGAGCATCTCACGGACCATGCGGTCGTCGTCGATCACCGCGACACGAGAATTTGCCATGTTGATCATTTAGCTCGATGGTGCGTGCAGCCCCTTGGAGGCGCCTGAACGCCGACTAGGCAGCCCGAAGCGGCGAGACCCAGCGCGAGTACGTCTCTCCGGTGATCAGGGCGGCCTGGCGGATGCTCTCGATCGCGTGCACCACGAGCGTGACGCCGACTCGCCGGAGGGCCGCGGTCATCACTTCATCGGGCAGCCAGCGAGCGAAGAGGTGGACCTCGGCGGTTCCGGCAGCCCGCGCGAGTCGAGCCAGGACCTCTACGAGCGTGCACTCGTCGTTTGTAAGGAGCGGCCGAACGATCTCGGCCTCGACCCGGCGGGCATTCCACCCGGTGGCGACGATCACGACCTTCGAGAGCTCGGCCTGGCTCGGGGACTCGAAATCCAAGAGCGCGGCTCGGACCCCACCGGCGATCGCCGGGTCGGTTTGGGCGTGGAGCGAGGCGGCACCGATCGTGGCCGTTGGGCCCGCCGTCAATACCGCTCCGGCTCCGATCACGTAGTCGTTCATGGAGCGAGTATGGCCCCGGGACATGCCAGCTGTGTGGCACAAAAAATGAGAGGCGCCGAAACTCGACGCCTCTTGCCCACCACCCGATAGCGGGTTTCCCTCCGCGTAGGACGTCACGCAGAGGAAAGTTGAGATGCCGCGTGCGGCACGATGGTCGTGCGACGGCTAAACATACCGAGCATCGCATCCACGACCCCCGGGTCCCATTGCGAGCCCCGGCCTTCTTCGAGAATCTTGAGCGCCTGGCGCGGCGGGATCGGCTTGCGGTACGGCCGCTCGCTGATCATCGCGTGGAAGGCGTCGGCGACGGCGACGACCCGTGCTTCGAACGGGATGCTCGTGCCGACCAGGCCATCCGGATAGCCGCCGCCGTCGAAGCGCTCGTGGTGTGCGCGCACGACGAGCGAACAACGCTGCAGCGACGGAACTTGATTCAGGATGCGCGCACCGGCCGCCGAGTGATCCCGCATGATGTCCCACTCGGCCGGCGCGAGCGGCCCCGGCTTGAGCAGCACTTCGTCCGGGGTCGAAATCTTGCCGACGTCATGGAGTAGCGCGCAGAGTGCGATGAACTCGACCGTGTCGGGATCGCAATCCATGGCTCGCGCGAGGCGGCGCGCCCATTCGGCCGTGGCCTTCGAGTGGCAGCACGTACCGTAGTCGCGTTCGGCGAGCATCGCGAGCAGCGCCGTAACGCTGTCGGCGGAGGGGTGCGACGCGGCGTCGTCATCCTCATCAGCGCCGAGCGCGGCGCGCTCGATCTCTTGGGTCAGTACGTCGAGAAACGCGAGAAGCCGTCGATGATCGACTTCAAATGCCGCGGAACCCAGCGTGATCGCGTGGGATGCGGCGCTCGTCATGTCAACCACGGCCGCGCGACCGAGACGCTGCGCTTCACGTTCCGCCCAACCGACGAGCCCGACGGGCTTCGCGAGGGTCAGCGAGAGGCAAAGACGATCGAGTAAAACCTCGAGGGTTCTCTCGATCTCGGAGTCTTGCGCGATTGAGTTCAGGGAGAGCTGCTGCATCGCACCATGGGCGAGTGCAGGAATCTCCTGACCAAGCGCAGCTCCGAGAGCTGTGAGCGTCCGAACGGCAGACATGTCGAGACTGACTGATTAACCGACCGTCGGGCCAGGCGCGTCAGCGCAAACGATGTAAAGAGCGATTACGGTAATAACGGCAGCGGTCAGCATATCTTCAGTAAAACTCCGCGAGTAACAGTGAGTGGATTACTCTCACACTTTACCCTCCCGACCCAGCTCGGCGCCCTACTGAAATTTCAGTAGGACCGTTTCTACCGTGCCGCCTCGATGTATCCCAAACGCCTCGCCGCTGCGATCGCCTCGGACCTGCCGTGACAGCCCAGCTTCTCCATCAGGTTCTGGATGTGGGTTTGCACGGTATAGACCGAGCGGCCCATCTCCGACGCAATCTCCTTTGGAGTGAGGCCCGCGGCGAGATCGCGGATGATACGAACCTCCGACGGCGTCAGCGTCACGGTCGTTTCCTGCTTTCGAGCGCGATCCAAGTGTTCGGCGACGTGTATGATGTAGTATGCATATCCGCCAAATCCAGCCTCACGAATCGCTGCAAGGTCTCCCGAGAGGTCGCCTCCGAGGTACGTAGGATTCTTCGCCATTCGTACCAGTTCGTCAACTGCGCTGCGCAAGTGACGAAGCACCGGATGTCCCGGGTCTTCGAAGCGTTTGAGGATGCGCTGAGCTGACGTATTGCGGCCGGCCACGAGTTCGGCCAAAGCCAGCATCACGATGGCGATCGTCGTCAACACGGCGTTCGAAGCATTCTCGCTGGAATCTTCAACGCTGAGCGGAACACTTTGCTCCACGACGACCCCGCTCTGCTTCGTCATCCCGTCGAGCGAGAGGCACAGCGCGTACGACGCCCTGACGAGCAGGCGATCTGAAAGATGAACCTGACGGTCGAGTATAGCGCCAAAAAGTCGATGGGCGTCCGCGAATTTTCCTTGCCAGGCGAAGCGATGCGCCTGACTTGACGCGATGAAATTCGTCCGCTGCGAATCCTCGATTCGCAAGTCGGCAAGTTGACGCTCGACTTGGACGGCACGTTCCGCATTGCCCCGTCGCGTCTCTAGACTCAAAATCATCGTGAGGGCGCCTTGAAGCTCAAGATACTCGCCTGCTCGCGTCGCAGAGGCGGCCGCCTGTTGCGCATACCATAGACTCATCGATGCGTCGGTATCTGAAAACAAAGCAAGTAAGGACAGATTGAAGTAGGTCTTGGCAGCGATACCCCAGAGCGCGTGCGTACGACTTAGCTCGGCAGCATCCATGAGGGAGCGGCGCGCGCGTTCGTAATCTCTTAGTGCGAAATGCACGGTTCCGATTCGCAATGCAACTCTTGCGCGTGCCTCATCGCTCTGCAGCGAACGCTCGCTCTGGATCACGTCGACGAGAATTGCCGCCGCTCGCTCGTTCGTTCCGGCACGTGTGTAGCAGACCGCAAGCAGGGCGAGGGACTCGACTCTCGCTTCGTCACTTAAGGTCGAATCTTCGAGCAATGCCTCCAACAACGTGATCGGCGGACTTCCTTGCATCGCTTCGGCGACCGCAAGTTGGAGCGTCAGGGCGACTCGGAAATCATGCGCCAGGGGCGACGACAGCGCGCGTCGCGCCTTACCCTGCCCGAGGCGAACGTCTCCGCGGGCCAGATCCGTCAACCCTTGCAAGGCAACAAGCACTGGCTGCTCGTCGAAACTTTTCCAAAGCGGCGCAAGAGCGGCACTACGAACCTCGTCTGCAAACCCCCTGGAGATGAGCGCGACCCCGTGCGCTTCCAACACGCGCAAAGCGTCGTCGGGTGCGTAATTTTCTACATAGAGACGTAACGCGCTCGAAACGCGACCGGTGGATTCAAGAACGGTTCCCAGCAAGATAGCGCGTGAGCGAAGCACGTCACCGCCACGAAGTCGCAATTGGTACAGCACGAAATCTCGGAAAAGATCGTGCAGCCGATAGAGATCACCGCGCTCGGTTTCCTGAATAAACGCGACACGCTGGCGTAAATCCTCAATCGCCCCGACCGCTCGTTCGTAACCGGCCGCGGCGAGGACGTCGATCTCCACTTCAGGCAGCAGCGCGGCGGTTTCGAGGAACTCGCGCTCTTCCTCGTTGAGACCCTGATAGACTTGCTCGGCGAGATAGCGATAGATCATCTCGCGCGTCATCGACGAGATGTTCCGCAGATCTACCGATCGCGTCGACGAGCGCAGCGCGAAACTCATCGCGGTAGCCCAGCCGTCGGTCAGATTCAACAGTTCGTAGAGTTCCTCGTCGCGCACGCCGAGGCGGAACGTCTTCGCCGCGTCGCGTGCTTCGTCGAACGAGAACTTGAGATCGTGCTCGTCGATCGCGAGGTCGCTCTCACCGTAGGCAAGCCACGTGCCGATCGGGAGCCCGAGCGCGGTACGCGAGGCGATGATCCACTGCACGCGTCCCTTCGTCCGCTCGATGAGCGCCGCGAGAAAGCGCGTGACCTCGCGATCCTCTTGCGCAACGTGCAGGTCGTCGATCGCGACGATACCGCGATAGGTCTTGAGGTGGGCGTGCATCCACATGGCGAGGTCGGCACCGGGAGAGTCGGATGCCGCGTTCTTCTCGTAGGCACCGGCCAACGTCGCGCGCGCGTCGGGTGCGACCTCCGAGAGCGCGTCTGCGAACCCGCGGAGGAATCCGAGCAGCCCTCCGTTGTCGGGAAGCACGTCGTACCGCACGCACGGCTCTTCGACCGAATCCAGGAACTGCCGCAACGCGACGGATTTGCCGTAGCCGGCGGGCGCGATCACGAGAACGATCCGCTGCATCGCCGCGGATGCGAGACGCTCCAGCACGCGACGGCGTACGACCGGAACGAAAACGCCGCCGGTCTCAATGGTCCCGTCAGGCCGAACGGGCCGGATCATCGAATGCTAGGCCGTCGAACCGTGCGGCGGCCGGTACTCCTCATCGCCTTCATAATACCCCAGGAGCAGTTCTTCCAGGTAGAGCATTCGCAGCTCGCGGTCCAAACGGGCATACGCCTGCGGATTCGCCGAGCGAAAGCCGTCCCAATCCGCCCTCGCGTCCCAGACATCGACGGAAATATAAACCTCGGTATCTTTTTTGTCCCGGAAGAGGCGGGTGCGCCGAAAACCCGGATGCGTACCGTAGAGGCGAGCCCACGGCCCATCCGGCCCGTAGGCGTGCTCGAAGGCGCGCGCTTGGGCCGGATGGACGCGGTAGCGGTAGAGCACCTCGATCATGGGATCACGGCAGCCCTCGCGAGCGGCTTCAAGCCGGCCGCTCGAAGGTGCGCGTCGGCATCGTCCACCGCGCGCGCGAAGGGTTCGTATGCGTCGAGCGCGCGCACGGTGAGCGCGTGCAGCGCCCGGTTCTCGCGCAACTGCTCGGCCGTCGGCGGGGCCGACGAATCGAAGTAGGTGTCGAGGTGCGTTTGCAGGCGTTCGCGCAAAACGTCCACCAGAAAGTCGTCGTCCTGGTCGTTCTGCGGATTCGATGTGAATTGCGGCACGAGTCCGCTCGCGCGCGCAGCGAGGTCGCGCAGCTTCGACGCTAAGCTCGGATCCTTCGATTCGACCTGCGCGGCGCGCTGCGGAGCGTCACGCTCGACCGCGCTCAGCACGTTCAACGCATCGTCCACGCGCGAGAAATCATCGATCAGCGCGACGACCGCGGCGCGATGCGCGGCGAGTTGCGCGAGCGTGTAATGGGT
>JAGWSR010000081.1 GCA_028869385.1 bacterium | reverse complement strand
CCCGACTGCGCACCCTGCACGACGCGATGGTCGTAGGTGCTCGTCATCTGCATGACTTTGCTCAAGCCGAGTGCCTTGGCCGTCGCTTCGGGCACGTTGCCGAAGCCCGGCGGGTAGCCGATCGCACCGGTCGCGAGGATCGCGCCCTGTCCCGCCATCAAACGCGGAACCGACGCGACGGTGCCGATGCCGCCCGGATTGGTGAGCGTGAACGACGCGCCTTGCAGGTCGTCGGCGCCGAGTTTGTTCTCGCGCGCCTTGTCCACCATCGCTTGATACTGCGCGTAAAAGCCGGCGAAGTCGAGCGCGTCGGCGCTCTTGATCACCGGCACGACGAGGAAGCGCGTGCCGTCCTTGCGCTCGGAATCCACCGCGAGCCCGAGGTGCACGCCCGGCTCGACGCGCATCGGCGCGCCGTTGTCGTCGCGGCGGAAGCTGTGCGTGATGACCGGCATCTCGGCCGCCGCGCGCACCAGCGCGAACGCGATGAGGTGCGTGAACGAGACCTTCTCTTTGCGCCCCGCAGACTTGATCGCACCATTGAGCTCTTTGCGGCGCGCGTCGAGCACGTCCACCGCGAGCGTGCGGAAACTGGTCGCCGTGGGGATCGTGAGCGACTGGTCCATGTAGCCCGCGAGCGCGGCGGCGGGACCCTTGAGCGGCGTCACCTTGGCGTTCGCGCCGAGCGGCGGAAGCGGCGGCAGATTGGCCGCACCGGCCGCGGGCTTGCGGCGCGCCTGATCGGCCTGCGCGAGCACGTCGGCCCGCATGATCAGCCCGTTCGGACCCGAGCCGCGCACGAGCCGAAGGTCCAGTTCTTGCTTGCGCGCGATGCGCCGAGCCTGCGCCGTCGCCGTAATCTCCCCGCGCGCGGGCGATGTCGTGTCACCCTGAGCCTGTCGAAGGGCAGCCGCACCAGTGTCACCCTGAGCCTGTCGAAGGGCAGCCGCTGCGTTCACGTCCAGCTCGGCAAGCTTCGCGCCCACGGCGATGGTGTCGCCCGCGGCGCCGAAGATCGCGGTGACCTCGCCCGAGGCGGGCGCCGGAACCTCGACATCCACCTTATCGGTGGTCACGTCGGCGATGGTGTCGCCCTCGTGAACGTACTGGCCGGGCTTCACACGGAACTCGACGATCGAGCCCTCGGTCACCGACTCACCCATCTCGGGGAGCGTGACCGCGACGAGCTGCGGCGGCCCCTTGCGCTCGGGCGCCGCGGCGGGCGCCGCGCCGTTCCCGGCGGCGTGCCCGTTGCTCGCTGCCTTGCCGTTGCCGGCGGCAGCCTTCGTGGTGTCGATCTCGGCAAGCACGGCGCCGACGGCGACCGCGTCGCCCTCGCCGCCAAAAATCTGCGTGATCACGCCCGAGGCGGTCGCGGGGACCTCAACGTCAACCTTGTCGGTCGTGACGTCCACCAAGGTGTCGCCCTCGGCTACAAAATCGCCGACCTTCTTGCGCCACTCCACGATGGAGCCCTCGGCGACCGACTCCCCCATCTCCGGCAGGGTCACCTTGACGACCGCGTCCGCCACGTTTCTGTTCTACTCCGTCCTACGAGCTTGATGCGAGCCTCGTAAACCGCGAGGCCCGAAGGGTGGAAGTTTACCACCCAACAGTCTAAACCCGCCCGTCACGATTGAGGTACTACCAGGGGCGGGGGCGGGCGTGGTCCTATCTCCCGGGCATGATTCTGCCGCTTGCCGGGTGGGCGCCACATCGACGCGATGCGTGAGCGCGTCGTGCGTAACGCGGGGTGGCTCATCGCCGCGCTGGCATTCGCGGTCATCTTCCCCGGCCTCTCGACCGGCTGGATCGGTGACGACGCCTTCTACAGTACCCTGAACGGCGTCTTGAGCGCTGACCACGAGTCGCTCGTTCGAGCGATGGTGCACTCGTTCGATCTTTGGTTTTACGGCAACGGACGCTTCTACCCGTTGCTGATCGTCGAGAAGTACCTTGTCTTCTCGCTCTTCACAAACGTCGTCGCTTACAAGCTCTTGCTCGCAGCCGCGACGCTCGGCGTCATCGAGCTCTTTCGCCGCACGGTCGCCGCATACACGAACGTCGCAATCGGTAACCTCGCCGCGCTCATCGTCGCCGCTTCGTGCGTGGAGCGTGCGTATCAAGATCCCATCCTCGCGTACAATGCGATGCCGCAGATGGTCGCCGCGTTGATGCTCGCGTCGCTCTGGGCGTTTCGCGGATGGAACGAGCAACGCTCCGCACGCGTACTGAGCGTCGTCTGCTACCTCCTCGCGGCCCTCACCTACGAAGACGTCTTCACGCTCGCTGCGCTCTACCCGCTGATCGCGTGGCTGCGAGGCGAGCGCGGCACGCGGCTCCTTCGCTCGTCGCTACCGTTTGCGATCATCGCTTGCGGACTCGCCGCATTCGCGCTCGCGATGCGCGCGGCAGTGCACCTGCCGAGCAACGCACTCTACGCGGCGAGCTTCGCCGTCCCCGCATTCGCGCGCACGGCATGGTATCAGATATCCGCCGCACTGCCGCTGAGCTACTGGCTCTTCGACCCGCAAGGTATCTTCGACCGCTCGAATCTCATCTCGTTCTATCGAAACGCGCCGATCTCACCGTTCGTCGTGCTCGCCTTCATCGTTGCGGGCATCTATTTCGTACGCGATGCGATGCGCTCGCGCGTCGCGGCCGCGCCGCTCGCCGCAGTCGGAGCGGCCGCGCTCGTTCTCCCAGCGATTCCCATCGCCGCAACGCTCAAGTACCAGCACGAATTGCGCCTCGGCTTAGGCTACCTGCCGGTCTTCTTCGAACTGTTCGGAACAGCGCTCGTCGCGACCGCGCTCATTCTGCGCATCGGCCGCCGCGGCGCCACGCGCACGACGATCGCAGTAACCGCGTGCGTCATCGCGCTCGTCGCGGGGATGGCACAAGCGCAACTTCGGCACGGGCTCGCGGCAGGCGTTTCCGACGGATCGTTCATCGCCATCGCTCCGCAGTTCGACTGGATCGTACTCGGCGACGGTGGCCCCGACGGTATCGGCACGCGCGGCATGTTCTACCTGCAAGCGCTCAAACGCGTCACCCTCGTCGCCCCCGGCGACGCGCGCGCCCGCTATCTGCTCACCTACGACGAACGGCAGCAACGCTGGACGCTACGGAGAGCGCCACTCTCGTCGCCTTAATCCCGCGCAAGCGCCGCTGCCGCCGCTTCGAAGCGCGGAGCGTTTGCCGCATCGGTCCGCGCCAAGCGGCGCAGTAACCTCGCCGCAAACTCCGCATCGTCCACCAGCGGCGCTTCGCGCATCGCGCTCATGCTCTCCGGCAACGTCCCGCTCTCCATGCGCTCCCGAAATTCGCGCTCGAATCGTTCGTTGAGCGCATCGCGCAGCAATGCCGCCGCGAGAGGCGTCGCGCCCGCGACCAGTGCAGCATTGCGCGCGACCGGCGCGAGCGCACCGAGAGCGCGATCGAGGCGCGGCGTCGCGGCGACGACGTCGGCGCGGTACCGCGCACCATCTGCATCGTCGTCTTCCGCGCGCGCGATCGCTGCGAAGATCTGGTCGGACGTGCAAGCGTTCGACGCGAGCGCCGCTTCCACGCGAGCATCCGCCGCGACCGCCTCGTAGAGCGCGCGTGCGGTGAGGCCCCCGTTTGCCTCCGCGATGCGGCGAATCGCCGCACGCAATCGCGTCGTCACAGCAAGGAGCGTAGGTCGGCGATGCCGAGACTCGCGAAGGAAATTGCGACCCACAGAATCGCGCCGAGCAGCAGTGGGCGGAACCCGGCGCTGCGGATCTTGGCGACGTCGGTACCAAGTCCCACGCCCGCGAGCGCGACGACGATCGCGAAGAGCGCGAGTTGCTGCAGCGGCTCCTGCAGCATCGCCGGAATCAATCCGAACGAATTGAGCGTTG
>JAGWSR010000080.1 GCA_028869385.1 bacterium | reverse complement strand
CGCGCGGTTCCGCTCGCCGCCCGGTCGGGTGCGCCCGCGCCGCCGAGCGCCCCGCGCCCGCCGGCCTCGCCGGAGGGTGCACTGTTGGAGCGGTTGCGCGTTCCGGCGACGCCGACGACGCTCGCCGCGGCGCGCCTGCGTATGAGCGCGACGCAGAGCCTGACGAGCGCCTACGAACATCTCGACGCGGCGCTGGCCAAGCTCGCGCCCGACCCGCGCGTCGCGAGCGCGCGATCGCTGCTCTCGTTCGTCGGAAAATTCGATCTGCGCGCCCCTGCGGCGCTTCCCGAGCAGATCGCGGCCTTCGTGGCGCACATCGTCGACGCCGCGGAGGGCAAGCTCGCGCAGTTCGCGCGCGCGGCCGTCGCGCTTGCGCAGAGCGAAGTACTCGACGCCGCCCCCACACCGGCCCCGAGCGCGCCGACCGCCGCTACCGCCGGGCACGACGCCGCACCGCAAGCTCCGGCCGCGCTTCCCGCCGCGCCCGCGCCCGCCGCCGACGCGGCGAACGCCGCCGCGCACGTCGCCGAGCGCGCGGTCGCGCTCGAGCACGACGTCAAGAGCGCGCTCCTCGCGCTCGTGCAGAGCCCTCCTCGCGACGCATCGCCCGCGGTCGTGCAGTCGGTTCGCGATGCGTTGGTCGCGACGACCGCCGTGCAACTGAACGTGCTCTCGGCGCAGAGCTCGGACCCGAACGCGGTCACGATTCCGCTGCCCGCGTATTTTTACGAAGGCGGAAAGCCCGCGCAGTTGCGCATCACGCGCGATGCGCCGGGCTCGAAGCGCACCCTCGACGCCGACAACTTTCACATCGCGTTCGTGCTCGACACCAAGCGCTTGGGAACCGTCGCGATCGACGTGCAAACCGTCGGGCGCGCCGTCAGCGTGGACGTCAAGACGCAGAGCAGCGGCTTCGCGCAGCGCTTTCGTTCGACGCTCGGCGATCTGCGCGGACGGTTGGAGAGCCTGCGCTACCGGGTCGCCGCGATCGACGCGAACGCCGCGCCCGTCGGGCAGACGGCGAACGTGCCCGCAGCCTTCGAAAACACGCGTGATGCCGCGATCGACGAAGGCGGCGCGTCCTCGTGGGATATGCGCGCATGAGCAAGTTCTTCGACTTTCGCAAGTCGCTCTTCAAGCGCCCGGCGGCCGCGGCGTTGCAGTACGATCCGCTCAAACCCGAACCGCCGCAGATTCTCGCCGTGGGCCGCGGCGTCACCGCCGAAGAGATCGTGCGCGCGGCGCACGAGCATAACGTGCCGATCTTCGAAGACGCGGCACTCGTCGAAGCGCTCGCGCGTCTCGACGTGAGCGAGCACATTCCGCGCGAGCTCTACGCGGTCGTCGCGGAGGTGCTCGCCTACGTGTATCGCGTCGACGCGGCGTCGCGCGAGGCGTCGTAACGCCGATGTGGCAGCGAGGATTGCTCTCGCGCACGATGCGCGACGGCGACGATTGGATTCGCGAGCGTCACCTCTCGCGCATCGGCGGCGAACTGCGCATCCACGTGCTCGGGCGAGAGCTTCGCACGGAGTTTCTGCGCGGCATCGGCGACGTGCGCTACGCGATCGATCGCGAGCGCTGCTTCGACGAGCACGGCGCGCGAGCGGATGACGCGCTCTTCGAGCAGGCGGCGGCCGCGCTCGCGATGGCGGTGCACGATTGTTACGGCAGTCGCATCGTCACGCTCGCGCCGTCCGCGTCGGTCTTCGAGATCCACTTTCTGCCGGGCATGTCGCCGTTCGGCACGGGTCGGCGCGTCTTCGTCGAGGGGCGCCTCGCCGACCTGATGCGCCCGCATCTCGGGCGTGACGACGTGACCTTCGAGTACCCGGTGCGCGTGGACGGAGCGGCGCCCGCCCCGATCCGGGTGCGGGCGAACGCCATCGCCGAGCTCGAAGCGATCGCCTAAAAGTATCGAACAGGAGTTCGATTGAGCCCTGCGGAACGAGCCCTCCCGTGAGCTGGTTTCAACGTCTTCGGGCATCGCTCGGCAAGGCCCGCGACACGTTCGCGGCGGTCCAACATCTCGGCCGCGCCAAGGCGCCGCTGACCCCGGAATTTTGGGACGAACTCGAGGAGACGTTGATCCTCGGCGACTTCGGCGTGCCGACCACGACCAAGATCGTCGAGGGGCTCCGTACCGTCGCCAAGCAAGAGGCGTGGAAGACCACCGATCAGCCGGTCGCGCGCTTCCACCAAGACGTCGAACGCTTTCTCACCCTGCCGCATCCCGAACTGCGCCTCGACGCGCGACCCGCGGTCGTGCTCGTCGTCGGCGTCAACGGCAGCGGCAAGACCACGACGATCGGGAAGCTCGCGACGCGTCTGCGCGGCGAGGGAAAGCGCGTGCTGCTGGTCGCCGGCGACACGTTTCGCGCGGCGGCGGCGGAGCAGCTCGCCATCTGGGCCGAGCGCAGCGGCAGCGAGATCGTGCGCGGTGCCGAGGGCGCCGATCCGGCGTCGGTCGTCTTCGACGGCGTCAAGTCGGGCAAGGCGCGCGGCGCGGACGTCATCCTCATCGATACGGCGGGGCGGCTGCAGACCAAGATCAACCTCATGGAGGAGCTGAAGAAGATCCGCCGCGTCATCGAGCGTGAACTCGGTGCGCCGCCGACCGAGACGCTGCTCGTCGTGGACGGCACGACGGGCCAGAACGCGATCTCGCAAGCCAAGCTCTTCAACGACGCGACGGAGCTCACGGGCATCGTCGTCACCAAACTCGACTCCACGGCTAAGGGCGGCGTGCTCGTCGCCATCGTGGACGAACTCGAGATTCCGATCAAGTTCGTCGGCCTCGGCGAGAGCGCGGATGCGCTGCGTCCCTTCGCGGCCGCCGAATTTACTCAAGCCTTATTCGATGATACGCCCGATTCGGTTCGTGCGTGATGCCACGCAGGTGGCATTCTTGTATGCGAACGTAAACGCGTGAATAGCGTGATAGATCAACCGAAAACCGGCAAGCAGCTACGAGGAGAGAGAACGACCATGGCAGCGCAAGACGAACGGCAGATTGCCCTGAGCAACGCCCTCGCGCAAATCGAGCGCCAATTCGGCAAAGGCTCGATCATGCGCATGGGCGACTTCCAAGAGAAGATGGCATTCGACGTGGTGCCGACGGGCTCGATCGCGCTCGATCTCGCGCTCGGCGTCGGCGGACTGCCGCGCGGCCGTATCGTCGAGATCTACGGTCCGGAGTCGAGCGGTAAAACGACGCTCGCGCTCCACGCGATCGCCGAGGCGCAGAAGAACGGCGGCACGGCGGCCTTCGTCGACGTCGAACACGCGCTCGATCCCAACTATGCCGCCGCGCTCGGCGTCGATCTCGACAGTCTCCTCGTGTCGCAGCCGGATACCGGCGAGCAGGCGCTCGAGATCGCCGAGATGCTCACGCGCAGCAACGCGGTGGACGTGATCGTGGTGGACTCGGTTGCCGCGCTCGTGACCAAGGCCGAACTCGAGGGCGACATGGGCGATGCGCACGTCGGCCTGCAGGCGCGCCTCATGTCGCAAGCGCTGCGTAAGCTCACCGCGGCGATCTCGCGCAGCAAGGCCGTGATGATCTTCATCAACCAACTCCGCGAAAAGGTCGGCGTGATGTTCGGCAATCCCGAGACAACCTCGGGTGGCCGCGCGCTCAAATTCTACGCCTCGGTGCGACTCGACGTCCGCAAGCTCGAGCAGATCAAGGTCGGCCAAGATGTCGTCGGTTCGCGCACGCGCGTCAAGATCGTCAAGAACAAGGTCGCCCCGCCGTTCCGTCAAGCGGAGTTCGACATCACCTACGGTCGCGGCATCTCCAAGATGGGGTCGATCCTCGATGTCGCGCTCGAGCAGAACATCGTCGGTAAGAGCGGCTCGTGGTACACCTACGGCGAGCAGCGCATCGGTCAGGGTCGCGAGAACGCCAAGTCGTTCCTCGAAGAGCACGGCGACGTCGCGAGCGAGATCGAGACGAAGATTCGCGAGGCGCTCGCGGGTTCGGTCTCGCGCAACGGCCACGCGCCGGCGGCGGCGGCCGCTGCGGCGGAGAGCAGCGACTAAGCGATGGCGCGCAGCGCGTACGCGCAGGCGCTCGCCTTTCTCGCTCGTCAGCGCCTGACCGAGGCACAACTCTGGCAGAGGCTCGAGCGACGCGGATACGACGACGACACCATTCGTGGTGTCGTCGTGCGTTGCCGCGATGACGGCTTTCTCGACGATCGGCTCTATGCGCGTCTCTACGTCGAGCGCAAACAGAAGGCGGTCGGCAACACGCGCCTCGTCGGCGAACTCGTGCGTAAGGGCATCGAGCGAGACGCCGCCCGCCTCGCCGTAGCCGAACTCGAAGAAGACGAACGCACGCGTGCGGCGCGGGCGCTCGATGCGCTGCTGCGCAAAAAACCGACGACGAGCTATCAATCCGCCGCCCGCGTGTTGGAACGCGCGGGTTTTCCGGCTTCGACGATCTACGCGGTCCTACGCGAGCACGCGCGCGCCTTTGGCCCGCTCGCCGGCTTGGAGCTCGACGAGGCCGGATAACCCTCGGTCGCCGCGTTGTTCGATGGCGCGACGGCGCGTGCGGTGGGCACTCTGCCTGCTATGGCAGCACCGACGATCGTCGTCGCCGAAGACGACGGCGCGATCCGCGACCTCGTGATCCACCATCTCGAACGCGACGGCTTTAGCGTCGTGGCTGCGGCCGACGGTCACGCGGCGCTGCGCCACGCACGGCGCGGGGCGGATCTCGTGATCCTCGACGTCGGCCTCCCGGGCGTGGATGGTTTCGAGGTGGCGCGCGCATTGCGTCGCGAGGATCGCGACGTGCCGATCGTGCTGCTTACGGCGCGCGTGGAGGAGATCGACCGCGTCGTCGGCTTCGAACTCGGCGCGGATGACTACGTGTGCAAGCCGTTCTCCCCGCGCGAACTCGTCGCGCGCGTGCGCGCGGTGTTGCGCCGCAGCGGCGGCGCCTCGCCGCGCCGCCCGACCTTGCTGCGATTCGGTCGGCTCGAGATCGACGAGGCGGCGCGCGAGGTGCGCGTGGACGGCATCGACGTGCGTCTCAAACCGCGCGAGTTCGCGCTGCTCTTGGAACTCGCGTCGAACGCCGGCATCGCGCTCTCGCGCGAGCGCTTGCTCGAGCGCGTGTGGGGCTTCGACTTCGACGGCGATCCGCGCACGGTCGACGTCCACGTGCGCCGACTGCGCGTGAAGATCGAGGAGGGACCGCGTCTGCCGCAAGTCGTGCACACGATTCACGGCTTCGGCTACAAGTTCGCGCGCGCGTGAATCGCGGGCTGGTGAGCGGCGGTGAACTCGCCGCTGCGATGCGCGTGGCCTGCGAGCAGGGGCGCGCCGTTGCGTTGCTGGCGGTGCGCCTGCCGGAGTTCGCGCAACTCGCCTGGCGCGATGGTCGCCGCGCCGCGCTGCGCCTGGAGCGGATGACGGCGCGGGCGGTGGCGCTCGCCGCGGCGCGCGTCATGCGCGAAGGCGATCTCGCGGCGCACGACGCGGGCAGCGATTGGTTTGCGCTCGCGATGCTCGCGCCCGCGCGCGACGGCGCGTTCGCGCAAGCGCTCGATGCGCGCAGCGCTCTCGAACGCATCGCCGCCGCGGTCTCGCTCGCGACCGGGCAGCGCATGGAGACGGGGTGGTACGCGCTCGACCGCGCGGCCGATCTCGACGACCTCGGCGCGGCCGTCGCGCGAGCGCTCGAGCGTGGCGCGCGCGAACGCGAGCGGTACGAATTTCTTGCGGCGGTCGGGCACGAATTGCGCACGCCGCTGACGTCGATTCGCGGATACCTGGAGACGCTGCTCGACGACGAGATCGATGCGTCGACGGCGCGCCGCTTTCTCGGCGTCGCGCGGGCCGAGGCGGTACGCCTCGCTCGGCTCGTGGACGGAATGCTCGACTTTTCGCTCCTCGATCTCGAAGCGCCGGTGCTCGCGGCGCGCCGCGCCGACGTGCGCGGCGTGGCGCTCGCTGCGGCCGATGCGCTCGCACCGATCGCGCGCGAAGCGGGGATCGCCCTCGAGGTCGCGCCCGGCGATGCCGTGCTCGCGCGCATCGATGCCGATGCCTGCGCGCACGCGCTGCTCAATCTCATCGAGAACGCGCTCAAGCACGGACGGCGCGGCGGCCGGGTGTGCGTGAGCGTCGAACGCCAGGATCCGTATGTGGAGCTCGCGGTCGACGACGACGGTCCCGGCGTACCGCTCGGCGAGCGCGAGCGCATCTTCGCGCATCGCACGCGCGGCAGTGGGGCGTGCGACGCGCGCGGGCGCGGCATCGGTCTCGCGATCGTGCGGGCCATCGTCGAGCGCGTCGCCGGGAGCGTGAGCGTCACGAATTCGCCGCTCGGCGGCGCTCGCTTTGCCGTGCGACTTCCGTCGGCGCGGGCGGAATCGGCAGCGCGTTCGTCGTAGAATTATGCCCGTGGCTACGTCACGGGTTTCTTTTGCCCACGAGAGCGAAGCGTCGCTCGCGCGACTCTTCGACTTCTACCGCATCGCGTGGGAGTACGAGCCGCGCTCCTTCGCGATCGCCTTCGACGAACGTCGGCGCGCGGTGGCGTTCTTTACGCCGGATTTCTATCTACCGGAGTTCGACCTCTACGTCGAGCTGACCGTCGCGAAGCCCGAACTCAACACGCGCAAGAATCGCAAGCTGCGCCTCTTGCGCGCCCATCACCCGAACGTGCGCGTCAAGCTGCTGACCCGCCGCGATGCCGAGCGACTCTTCTCGCGCCTGGCAGCCGCGGCATGATCGGCGATCTGCTCTTCGACGCGCCGTCCATCGCAACGCGCGTGCGCGAACTCGGCGCGGAGATCGCGCGCGATTACGCCGGCAAGACGCCGGTCGTACTCGGGGTGCTGAACTCCGCCGCGGTCTTTCTCGCCGACCTGATGCGAGCGATCGAGATTCCGTGCGAGTACGACGTGCTGGCGGTGACCAAGTTTTCCGAGCACGAGGGCATCCGCTTTCAGAAGGATACCTCAGCTTCGCTTGAGGGTCGGCACGTTATCCTGGTCGAGGACACGATCGATACCGGGATGACGCTGCAGTATATCGTCAAGGCGCTGCGTGCGCGCGAACCCGCGTCGCTCGCGGTTTGCGCGCTCTTGGATCGTCCCGCGCGTCGAATTGCCGATATTGAGATCAAGTACCGCGGCTTCGAGATTCCCGACGTCTATGTCGTCGGCTACGGACTCGACTACCACGGTCGCTATCGCGAATTGCAGGGGTTGTACGCACATGGAACGTGGCCGTGATTAGAATCGCTCGCCTGCTCGCGCTCGTCGCCGCGATCGCGGTCGCCGCGCTACCGCTGCGCGCTCCCTCGCTCGAACTGCAGTCGATCGCGCGCGCGGCCGCCGACTACCGGAACTCGAACGCGCATCTGCAAGAGATGTTCCGCGCGGCGCTGCTCGACACGGGCAAGCTCGCTGCCTATGCTCCGGACGGGACCGCGTACATCAAGACCGGCGACATCCCCGCGGAGTGGCTGCGCGACGCGAGCGCGCAGGCGCGTCCGTACCTGTTCTTCGCGAAGGACGATCCCGACGTGCGCTCGCTCTTGCGCGCGATCATCGCGCGCATGGCGAAGTATCTCCAGGTCGATCCGTACGCGAACGCGTTCACGATGGACTACCGCGTGTGGGAGGAGAAGTTCGAACTCGACTCGCTCGCTTACCCGGTCACGTTCTCGTGGAGCTACTGGAAGACGACCGGCGACGCGTCGATCTTCACGCCGGATTACCAAAAGGCGCTCGACGCCGTGCTCGCCACGATGGAGCGCGAGCAAGATCATCCGCGCAACTCGCGCTACACGCACAAAGAGCTGAGCGACGACGGCAAGGGCCGTCCGGTCGGATACACCGGCATGATCTGGACGGGCTTCCGCCCCTCCGACGATGCGTGTTATTACAATTTTCTCATCCCCTCCGAAATGTTCGCGGTCGTGGCGCTCGGCGACATGGCGGAGATCGAACGCGACGTCTATCACAACGTCATCAAGGCCAATCAGGCGATCGCGCTGCGGGACGAAGTGCAACGCGGCATTCAGACCTACGGTCTCGTGCTGGTGCCGAAATACGGCTACATCTACGCGTACGAGGTCGATGGACTCGGTCACGCGATTCTCACCGACGACGCGAACGTGCCGAGCCTGCTCTCCGCACCGTACATCGGGTATACGACGGCGGGCGATCGCTACTACGAGAACACGCGGCGCTTCTTGCTCTCGCAGGACAACCCGTCGTTCTATCAGGGGCAGGTCGCGCGCGGCATCGGCAGTTTCCACACGCCCGATCATTGGATCTGGCCGCTCGCGCTCATCATGCAGGGGCTCACCGCGACGACCGAGCCGGAGAAGCAAGACGTGCTCGCGCAACTGCTCGCGAGCGATCCGGGCGATCACCTGCTGCACGAGTCGTTCGATCCCAACGATCCCAAGCGTTTCACGCGTCAGGACTTCGGTTGGCCGAACGCGCTCTTCTCGGAGTTCGTCATGACGCAGTTCCAAGGAGTCGGGCAGATTCCGATGGGTGACACGAGCGACCTCGAGTTCCGTTCCGAATAGAAAGTCTTTACGTGAGCAAGGCCGATATCATCGTAGGCATCCAATGGGGGGATGAGGGCAAGG
>JAGWSR010000079.1 GCA_028869385.1 bacterium | reverse complement strand
CTTGTGGACCGCCGCGAAGTTCATTCCCTCGTGCCACTCGCCTTCGGAGGTGGATCCCTCGCCGAAGGTCACGAGCACGGCGCGCCCGCTCTCGCCGCGGTACTTCATCGCGTAGGCGGCGCCGACGGCGTGCGGCACCTGGGCCGCGAGCACCGAGCTGATCGAGTGCAGCCCCAGGCGCTTGGAGGCATAGTGATGTGGAAACTGGCGGCCGCCCGAATGATCGGCTTTGCGCGCGAAGAGCGAGAGCAGCACTTCGTACGGCGTGAGCCCGATGCCGAGATCGAGACCGAGATCGCGATAGTACGGCACGAGTACGTCGCTCCCGCGCTTGAAGGCCAACGCCGCCCCGGCCTGCACGCCTTCGTGCCCCTCGCCCGCCGACGCGAACGGAATCTTGCCTTGGCGGTTGAGTTGGAATCCGCGCGCCTCGAGCGTGCGGTGCATGAGCATGATGCGAAGAATCTCGACGAGTTGCTCGTCGCTCAATCCATGCCGTTCGAAACGCGCCTTCGCGGGGGCTTTCTCTTTCGGTGCCACAGTTCGGAATAGTGCGAGCGGATCAAGGGAAATCCTCCGCCGAGCAAGCAAACGCGCTGCCATGCATCGTTCGTACCGCATCGGCACGCGTCGGCGAAAGCGCGCATGCCACTAGCGGTCACGGTGCCGCAATCGAAATTGATCCAGCGTGACGAACACTATCGCGATCCGATCGTGGCGTTCGAACGCCGTCGCTTTTCGTCTGACCCGCTGTACGTGCGCTTTCCGCACGGCGTGAACGTGCTCGGAGCATTTGTGCTCGACGCGCAGGCGTTCGACGATGCATCCTGGGCACCGAAGGGACGCGTGTCGTGCGATCCTCCGGCCGGTTTCGGCGTCGCGGCCACGCACGCCGTCGCGCCACCGGGTTCGACCGCGTGCGACGTCCCATTCCGAAGCGTAAAAACGGAGACGGTAAAGCAGGTGCTCTTTCCGTTGGGATTTACGCTGAACCAAACGGTCGAAGTCGCGGTGAAGATGGACATCGCTGCGAACGGAGCGGCCGTCGGCGAGAACGTGTACGAGCCGTCGGGGAGCAGCGTGTTCGACGATGCCGCGCTGAAAGCCGCGACGGGTTCCACCTACGTCGGGGGGCGCGCATTCTGTCGGCCCGTACCGGGCTCGTATCTCTTCAAGGTGCAGTTCAACCCGTCAGCGTAGCCCCGGCTATGCCGATTTTTCCGCCGATCGAGGTGCCGAGCGACGAGCTCGTTCGGTACCGCCGTCATTTTCACGCGCATCCCGAACTCTCGCTCGAAGAGCACGAGACCGCCGCGTTCATCGAACGCGAGTTGCGCGCGTGCGAGTTCGATGAGATTCGCACGGGCGTCGGCGGCACCGGCATCCTCGCGACGCTGCGCGGAGCCAAGCCCGGTCCGGTGACGCTCCTGCGCGCCGATATGGACGCGCTGCCGATGCAAGAGACGGCCGACGTGCCGTACCGCTCCACGCGCGACGGCGCGATGCACGCGTGCGGCCACGACGGGCACATGGCGATTCTGCTCTCCGCGGCGCGCGCGCTCTCGCGCATGCGCGACCACATTTCGGGAACGCTCGTCTTCTGTTTTCAACCGGCCGAAGAAGGCCCGGCGGGCGCCAAACTGATGATCGAAGACGGCGCGCTCGAACATCCGCACGTGGATCGCTGCTTCGCGCTCCACCTCTACAGCGGACTCGACGTCGGCACGGTCGGCATTCGCGATCACGCGTTCTTTGCGTCGTCGGATCGCTTCGAGCTAACCCTCACCGGCAAGGGCGGGCACGGCGCCATGCCGCACGCGTCGGTCGATCCGATCGTCGCGGCATCGCAACTGGTCACCATGCTGCAGACGATTCCGAGTCGCGAGATCGCGCCGAAGGATCCGATCGTGGTGACGGTCGGTAAGCTCGAGTCGGGGACCACGTTCAACGTGATTCCCGACCACGCACAGATGCTCGGCACGGTGCGCGCGATGAGCGACGAGGTTCGCCGTTCGATTCCCGAGCGCATGGAGCGCATGATCGAAGGACTCTGCGACGCGCTGCGCCTCGATTACGAATTCGAGTACCTGTGGGGCTACCCGCCGACCGTGAACGATCCGGCGATGAACGACGTCGTGCGCGAGGTCGCTCGCGAGGTCGTGGGCGCGGAGAACGTGGTGGACCCGCACGACATCGTCATGTGGGCCGAGGACATGAGCTACATGATCAACGAGCGCACCGGTGCGTACTTCATCGTGGGCGTCCGCGGGCCCGAGCGCGGGCACGAACCGCAGCACAGCGCCCGCTACGACATCGATGAACGCGCGCTCGACGTCGGCTTCAAGATGATGGTGGGCATCGCGCTCCACGGCTAATCCGTAGAACGAGGCGGGGCCCCCGCGTTCAGCCGTCGCGACGCAGCAGCTTCTGAATCTGCTCCGAGCCCGCTTTCACCGCCGACTCGATGGAGTCGATGGCGGCCTTCGTCTGCTCGTGCGTCGCGTCGGCCGCGCGCTTGGATTGTTCGACCATCTCGGCCCGTAGTTTGTCGGTGTCGCCGAGCGCGTCGGCTACCTTGTGCTGCATCTCTTTGGCCTGCTCCATGGCCTTCTTGACGAAGTCGTCGCCATTCATCGGGTATCCTCACTTTCGGTCACGGTCAGCACCCAGCGGATCGCCCGCGCGTACTGATCGAGCTCGCGCAGGGTGCGGGCGAGGGCGTTGAACGCGGGGTCCTCACGGTAGATGCTACGCTTCTTCCCCGCCAGAAGTTTCCCGTAACGCAGCGCACTTTCGAGCTGGCGCTCGACGTCGGGCCATTCCTCGCGCAGCGTCTGCTCCGAGGCGTCGGTCAAGCGGCCGACGATCGGGGCCGCCGCGAGTTCGGGCGCGTGCATCGCGCACTCGAGACGCAGGAGCGCGTACTCGCTGCGCGCGGTTATGAACGAACCGAGCAACTGCACCAGCCGAACGTCCATAGCGCTACTTCCGACAACCTCCGGGGCGGGACCTCGTGAAGGTCCGGGGCGGCATTCTCGCCTACTCTCCATTTCAAACGAGGTTGCATCGCCGAAGGATGCACGGGGGCGCATACGTGGCAGACGACGTTCGCAGATACGTGATCGTGGGCAACGGCTTCGCGGGGACGACCGCGGCCGAACAACTTCGCAAGCACGACGCGGCGTGCGAAATCACGCTCTTCGGCGACGAGCCCTATCCGCTCTACAATCGCATCTCGCTGCCGCCCATGCTCCGGCGCCAACTGCCGGAAGAGAAAGTCATGATGCGCGACCTCGCGTGGCACGAGGAGCACCGCATCGCGCTCAAGCTGCGGACCGCGGTCGAGGGCATCGACACGGCGCAACGTACCGTGCTCGCCGACGGGCGGGAGTATCCGTTCGATGCGCTGCTGCTCGCGACGGGCGGTCGCCCCAATCCGGCGCCCGCCCCCGGCGCGAGCGGCGCGCACAACGTCTTTAACTTTCAATACCTCGACGACACGCGCGCGATCTCCGAACAGATCGACCGCTCGAAGGCTGCGGTCGCGGTCGGCGGATCGTTCATCGCCTACGAACTCGCCGAGGCCTTCGCCGCGCGCAAGATCGAGACGCATTGGATCCTGCGCGGGCCGCGCGTGCTGCACCGCCTGCTCGACGATGTGGCGGGCGAGTTCGTCGACGAAGCGGCACGCACGGAGAACGTGCATCTCCATTACGGCGAGGAGGTCGCCGAGTTCGTGCGCTCCAACGGCGCCGTTACCAAAGTGCGCACGAAGAAGGGCCTCGAGATCGCGGCCGAGTGCTACGGCGTCGGCTTCGGATTGACGATGAACGTCGAACTGACGCACGGCACGCCGATCGAGGCCGGGCCGAACGGCATCCGCTGCAACGATCGGCTCGAAACGAACGTCCCCGGCATCTTCGCCGCGGGCGACGTCGCGGATTTCTACGATCCGATCCTCGAGATGCGCTATCGCATGGGCACGTGGAACAACGCGGGCGCACATGGCAAGGTCGCGGCGCAGAATATGATGGGCGGCAGCGTCGCCTATCACGACGTGCCGGAGTATTCGTCGCTGCTCTTCAAGGGGCAGACGATCACGCAGTTCGGCCTCTCGCCCGATCTGCAACCCGAACTCGAAATGGTGCGCACGATCGACCGCGAGAAGCGCTGGTATCGCGCGCTCTTTTTCTGGCAAGACCGCCTCGTTGGCGGGATCATGCTCGGTAAGGGGAACCGGGCGGGCAAACGCAAGTACGTCGAAGCGATCAAGGCGAAAGAACGCTTTCCAAAGCCCCAATGGCAGAGTGTACTCGAGTGGACGGCGTGAGCCGTCCGTTCATCTCGTGAAAGGGAAACGATGTCGAGTCAAGCGATGTCGCGCGATTCCGGTCAGGTGGATCGCTCGCGACTGATTGCGGGAACCGTAATCTTCCTCGTCACCCTCGCGGCCGGGCTGCTCTACGTGAAGTGGCTGCCCTATTACAACAAGAGCTTTATCGCCCTCTCGCATCATTCAATCGGTGCCTCGATCGTCAGCGGAAAGAGCGCGACGCCGCCGGTGGCCGGGCTCGCCGCGGCGTGGTCCTACGCGGTCATCTACTACGGCTTGATCTGGCAGGCGCTCGCGCTCGCGTTGATCGCGGGGGCGACGATCCAAGTGCTCGTGCCGCGCCGTTGGATTCACCGCATCTTCTCGGGCAAGGATTTCCGCTCCGTAGCGATAGCCGGCACGCTCTCGCTCGGCGGAATGATGTGAACATGCTGCACTGGTCCACTGGCAGTGGGCCTTCGCAAACAGAGCGCATCGACGGGCGCGGCCCTCGCGTTTCTGCTCGGTAATCCGGTTCTCAATCCCGCGGTTCTCATCTTCATCACGGGCGTGCTCGGCTGGCAGTTCATGCTGGTGCGCCTGATCGTCGGCCTCGCGCTCGTCCTCGGGACGGCGACCTTGGCCAATCGTCTCGTCACCGATCGCGTCGATATCGACGTCGAAGACGCGCCGATCGAAGACGCGCGCAAGGGCGGCCTCGATCTCTTCGTTGACTGGCTCAAGCTCCTGTGGTGGGAGCTCTACACGATCGTTCCGGGATACTTCGTGATCGTGCTCTTGCTCGGCGCCGCGCGCGCCTGGTTCTTCCATCCGGGGCTCACGCTTGCGGGTGGAAGCCTGCTCGTGCTCATCGCGCTCGCGATCGTCGGCACGCTCTTCGTCATTCCGACGGCGGGCGAAGTGCCGATCGTACAGACGCTGATGGCGTTCGGCCTCGCGGCGGGCCCCGCGGCGACGCTCCTCGTCACGCTGCCCGCGATCTCGCTGCCGACGCTCTTCATCGTCCGCAGCGCCTTCCCGAAACGCGTGCTCGCGCTCGCGATGGGTGCGGTCGTCGTCGCCGGACTCATCGCGGGCATCGTGGTCTCGTTGATCCCGGGCTTTACCTAACGCGAAGCCCCGGACGAGCAACGATCGTTCCGATCGCCGCCGCACGCACCCCGCGTGCGGCGGCTTGCGTTTGATAGCGCTCGGCATCGTCGGCGGCAATGGCGACGAGCAGTCCGCCCGACGTCTGCGCGTCGGCCAGCAGCAGGCGCATCGCCTCTTCGACGGCGTCGTCGAACGTCACGCCGTCGGCGAGCGCGTTCGCGAGGTTCATCTTGCTGCCGCCGGGTGCGACGCCGAGGCTCGCGAGTTCGAGGGCGCCGTGGAGCAGCGGCACTTGCGCGGCAAGAATCTCCGCGCCGGCATTCGCTCCCGCAACCATCTCGCGCAGATGTCCGAGGAGGCCGAACCCGGTCACGTCGGTCGCCGCATGAACGGCGCAGCCGTCGAGCGCCTCCGCGGCGGCGCGGTTGAGCGCGATCATCGAGGCGATCGCTTCGGCCATCGCCTCCTCGCCGATGCGATCGCTGCGTCGCGCGGTCGTGAGGATGCCGGTGCCGATCGGTTTGGTGAGCAGCAGCACGTCGCCGGGCACGGCGGTCGAGTTGCGCAGCACGCGATCCGGGTGGATCACGCCGGTGACCGAGAGTCCATACTTCGGCTCGTCGTCTTTGATCGTGTGGCCGCCGATGATGTTGATGCCCGCCTCGCGTGCCTTGTCGGCGCCGCCGCGCAACACCGCGCCGATCGTGCGCGGATCCATATCTTCGGGAAAGGCCGCGATCGCGAGCGCGTTGATCGGACGCCCGCCCATCGCATAGACGTCGGAGAGTGCGTTCGCCGCGGCGATCGCGCCGAAGGTGTACGGATCGTCCACGATGGGCGTAAAGAAGTCCACGGTCTGCACGAGGGCGAGATCGTCGCGGAGCTTGTACACGCCCGCGTCGTCGGCGGTCGAGGTGCCGACGAGCACGTTCGGGTCATCAATCGGTGGAAGCTCGCGCAAGACTTGCGCGAGGACGCTCGCGTCCATCTTGGCGGCTCAACCCGCGCAAGACGACAGATGCGTCAAGCGATGCAGATCCTCTCTACTCACACGTCCGAAACCCCGTGAAGATGTCCCGCCGTTGCGGGCGATAGAAATTTCTCCAGCGCGTCGTGACCATGCGCGCGCGCGTCGTCCACGCGCCGCCGCGCAGCACGCGATGATCGCCGAACCACGGCTCGGAGTATTCGCGGTACGGATCGGGCGCGAAGCCCGGATAGGGCCCGAACGCCGTGGCCGTCCACTCCCACACGTTGCCGAGCAAGTCGCGCACGCCGAATGGGCTCTCACCCGCGGCGAACGCGCCGACCTCCGTCACCTCGCCGTACAAGCCGTCCACATTTGCATGCTGCGGCGTGGGTTCGCTCTCGCCCCACGGATAGCTGCGGCGCGTGCCGCCGGTCGCGGCGATCTCCCATTCGGCTTCGGTCGGCAGGCGTTTGCCCACGAACGCGCAGTAGGCCTCGGCTTCGAAGGCGTTTACGTTGACCACCGGTTCGTCGGGCGCGAGCGGGATCCAGCAATCGAACGAGCGCCGCTCCCAGCCCTGCGCGCCGCGGCGCCAGTGCAGCGGATGCATCGCCGCCGTCTCCGCGATCCACGCGCGGCCGTCGTCGCTCCAATGCGTCGCATTCGCGTAGCCCTCGGCCTCGACGAAGCGCACGAACTCGGCGTTGGTCACCGGTTCGCGCGCGATCGCGTACGGTGCGAGATGGACTTCGTGCTCCCACTTCTCGTTGTCGAAGACGAACGGATCGGTGGGACGCGCGCCGATACGGTAGGTGCCGCCGGGCACGCGAACGTGCTCGCCGCTGCGCGAGCCGCGCGGCTGCGGACGCGCCGCTGCGCTCGGCGGATGCGCGTAGCCGACGCCCTGCCGGGTGTAGACGAGCGCTTCGCCGTGCATGTCTTCGTGATGCAGCGCCAGGCGGTTCAAGTAGCGCGAGGCCGCGGTCGGGTCGTCGTGTAGTTCGTCGAGCGTGCGCGCGAGCTGGGCGTCCAGATACGCGAGCGTGCCGGCACGGTCGGGCAGCGGCAACGTCCAGCGATCGTCATGCGCGATGCGGGCGGAATCGTAGAGGCGATCCGCGTCGTCGCGCAGCGGTGCCGCGCCGGCGAGCGTGCGCAACGTCCAGAACTCGGCAAAGTAGGCGACGTGCCCGAGCTCCCACAGCATGGGGTTGATCGTCGCGACGAGCGGCACGTGCAACTGTTCGTCGCGCAGGTCGCGCACGTAGCTGAGCGTGCGTGCGCGCGCGTCGAGCAGGGCGGAGCGCAGGTCCAGATCGCTCATCTCAAGGCAGGGCGTTTCGCCGCCGCGAACGTCGGCTCTTGTGCGCATCGGAATCGTCTCTCCCGCGGCGGCCACGCGCCGTACCGGCAACGTGCACACGGCGCAGCGCTACGCCGCGTTTCTGCGCTCGGCGGGGCACCGCGTGCGGCTGCTCGCGTCGTGGAAAGGCGAGCCCCTCGACCTCTTGATCGCGCTCCACGCGCGCAAGAGCGCCGATGCCGTGCTCGCCTTCGCGCGCGCGCATCCGGAACGCCCGATCGTCGTCATGCTTACCGGAACCGATCTCTATCGCGATCTCGCGCGCTCGAAGCGAGCGCAGCGCGCGCTCGCCTGCGCGACGCGGATCATCACGCTTCAGCCCGACGCGCTCGCCCACGTGCCGCGTGCGTTGCGCCCGCGGGTGACGCCGATCGTGCAGTCGGCAACGGCGCCCGCGCGCGTTCCGGCACGGCGCGACGGTGTGACGCAGTTTGCCGTGCTCGGTCATCTGCGCGCGGAGAAAGATCCGCTGCGTGCCGCGTACGCGCTGCGTCGCCTCTCGCGCGAACTTCCCATGCGCGTGGTGCAGGCGGGCGCCGCGCTCGACGAACGCTATCTGCGCGCGGCGGAAGGGCTAGCCGCGCGCGACGCACGCTATCGCTATCTCGGCGAACGCACCCATGCGTCGGCGATACGCCTGCTCGCGCAGAGTACGGCGCTCGTGCTGAGTTCGAAGATGGAGGGCGGCGCGAACGTACTCTGCGAGGCGATCGCGATGGGCATACCGGTGCTGGCGTCGCGCATCTCCGGCAACCTCGGCATACTCGGGCGTGCCTATCCGGGGTACTTTCCGGTCGGCGACACCGACGCGTGCTCGCGCCTGATGCGTCGCTGCGTCGAAGATCGCGCGTTCGTGCGCCGCTTGCGTACCCACGTGCGCGCGCTCCGGCCGCTCGTCGCGCCGCGGCGCGAGCGCCGACTGCTGCTCGCCGTCGTGGCGGCGTGCGCGCGATGAACGCGCCGACGCTCGAGAGCGCACGTCTGCGCCTACGCGCGCACGGTCCGAGCGATCTCGCCGCCTGCGCCGCGATGTGGTCGGATCCCGAGGTCACGCGCTACATCGGCGCGCGGGCGTCGAACGAGCAGCAGACGTGGTCGCGCGTACTCGCCTACGCCGGGCATTGGGCGCTGCTCGGATTCGGATATTGGCTCATTGAGGAGCGCGAGAGCGGCGCGTTTGTCGGCGAGATCGGCTTCGCCGACTTTCACCGCGCGCTCGCTCCGGCGATGCGCGACGTGCCCGAGTTCGGGTTCGCGCTCGCCGCCGCGTATCACGGGCGCGGATACGGCACCGAGGCGGCGCGCGCCGTGCACGCCTGGGGCGACGAACACCTTGCGAGCGACCGCACCGTGTGCATCACCTCGCCGCTCAACGCGCCCTCGCGCGCGGTCGTCGAGAAGCTCGGCTATCGCTGTTTCGAAGAGACGCGCATCGACGGCGCGCCGATCCTCTGCTACGAGCGCCGCATCCCGCGCTAAGAAGCCGTCGCGGCGCGGATCGCCGCGGCGAAGGCGTCGATGTCGGCCTCGGTCGTGCCCCAGTGCGTCATCCAACGGACCTCGGGCTTCGACTCATCGAAGATGAAGAAGAAGAATGCCTCTTGCGCGCGGGCGATCGCGGGGCGATCCATGATCGCGAAGATCGCGTTCGCGCGCACCGGGCGCGTGATCCGTACGCCGGGAATGTCGCGCACGCCCGCGAGCAATCGCTGCGCCATCGCGTTCGCGTGCGAGGCGTAGCGCAGCCAGCGATCCTCGGTAAGCAGCGCGTCGAACTGCGCGGCGATGTAGCGCATCTTCGAGGCGAGTTGCATGCCTTGCTTGCGTGCGAAGGGCATCGCGTGCGCGCTTAGCTCGGGGCGGAAGAAGCAGACGGCCTCGCCGCCCATCATCCCGTTCTTGGTGCCGCCGAAGGTGAGGATATCCACGCCGAGTTCGCGCGTGATCTCGCGCGGCGTGGCGCCGAGCGCCGCTGCGGCGTTCGAGATGCGGGCGCCGTCGACGTGCACGATCAGGTCCTTGCCGTGCGCGTAGGCGCAGAGCTCGCGTAGTTCGTCCATCTCGTACACGTCGCCGTACTCGGTCGTCATCGAGACGGTGAGGACGCGCGGCTGCGGAAAGTGTTCGCCGTGTCCGCCGAGCAGGTAGGGTTCGAGATCGGGGATGCGCAGTTTGCCGTCGCGCGTGGCAATCGGAATCACCTTGGACCCGGTGAAGCGTTCGAACGCGCCGCACTCGTCGGTTTGGATGTGCGCGGTCGCGGGCGCGAGCACGGCCTCCCACGGCTTCACCGCGCAGCTCAACGCGACGACGTTCGCTCCGGTGCCGTTAAAGGCGAAATACACGTCGGTGTCGTCGCCGAAGTGCGCCTTGAACCGCGCGATCGCGCGGCGCGTCCACTCGTCGTCGCCGTAGCCGAGCGCATCGCCGGCATTCGCGTCGAGAATCGCCTGCATGATCTCCGGGGCAACGGGAGCGTTGTTGTCGCTTGCAAAGCTGCGGTTCTTCATAGCGTGACGGTTGTTCCGCGTCGAGCGACGTCGCTCTTCCAACCGAATGCCGTGCGCGCGGTCGCGGCGAGCGCGGCCGCCGATTCGGCTTCGCCGTGCACCGCGTACAGATGCGGCGTGCCGCTCGCGGTCGCGAGCCAACGCTTGAGCTCGTTCTGATCGGCGTGCGCGCTGAACCCCTCGAGATGCACGATCGCGGCGCGCACCGGGAGACTGTCGCCGTAAAGATGGATCGTGTGCGCGCCGTGCGTGAGGAAGTAGCCGATCGTGCCCGCGCTCTGGTAGCCGGGAAAGATCACCGTCGCGTTGCGGTCGGGGAGATGGTTGTGCAGGTGGTGCAGGATGCGCCCGCCCGACGCCATGCCGCTCGCCGAGATGATGATGTGCGGTCCGCTCACGCCGTTGAGCGCCTTCGAATCCGCGGCGGTCACGTGCATGTGAAAGTTCCGTACGCCGAACGGCGTCTCGGGCGCGTCGCCGTCGATGCGGCGATGCGCGTTCGGAAAGCGTGCGAAGATATCGTCCACCTTCTCTGCCATCGGGCTGTCGAGATGCACCGATACGCGGGCGAGCCCGGGATCTTCCCGCTGCAGCGTGGCGATCGCGAGGAGGATATCTTGCGAGCGTTCGATCGCGAAGGCGGGAATCACGATTGCGCCGCCGCGCGCGATGCCGGCGTCGAGCGCGGCGCGCAGGTCGGAGAGCGGCTGCGGGGGATGCACGCGATCGCCGTAGGTGGACTCGCAGATGATGTCGTCGGCCGCGCCGATGGGCTCGGGATCGAGCAGCAACGGCCGATCGTAGCGGCCGAGGTCGCCCGAGAAGATCACGCGCTTGCCGTCGAACGCGAGCGCGACGAACGCCGAGCCGATGATATGCCCGGCGTTAAAATAGGTCGCTTGCAGCACGCCCGCGACGTCGAAGGGCGTGTGGTAGTCGAAGGGCTTCACGCGGCGCTTGGTGCGATCGACGTCGCGCTGGTCGTAGTACATCGGGGGCGCGTACGGTCGCTGGTGCTGGTACCCGCGCTCCTGCAGCTCTTGCTGCAGATGAGCCGAGTCATCGAGCACGACGCCCATCACCGCCTCGGTCGGCGGCGTGCAGTAGATCGGCCCCGCGAATCCGTCGCGCACGAGTTTCGGCAGGTAGCCGACGTGATCCAGGTGTCCGTGCGTGACGACCACCGCGTCGATGTCGTCGGGAGCGATCGGGAGCGGTACGTCGTTGAGCGTGCGCACGTCGACGACGCCTTGAAACATCCCGCAGTCGATCAGAATGTGCTTGCCGCCGAGGGTCAGCAGATGCTTGCTGCCGGTGACGGTACCGGCGGCGCCGATGAAGGTTAAATCAGCCACGGGTCTCCTGCGTCACGACGGGTTTGCGCATCGCATACTCACCCTGACGGTTGAAAGCGACCGACGAGGGGATGGATTCGCGTAGGTAGAGATCCAAGCAACGATCCACGAGCTTTTGCGGATCGTCGTCGGTAATGATGGTCGAGCCCGTCTCTTTGCGCACGAGCTTCGAGATGCCCACGAACTCGTTCGAGATACCGCCCGAATTCGTGAGGACGCCGATCAGCTTGCCTTCGTCGTAGGCGATGCAGAACTCGCCGAGCGTGCCGCTGCGGCCGCCCACGAAGAGCACGAAGTCGGAGGAGTGGATGTTGTGCGTCTCGCGCCCCATCAGGCCCGAGCCGGTGAAGACCATCGTGGTGTAGGGCTGGAGCGGCGAGCCGTATACGTTCACGTGCTCTTCGCGCGAGAGCGCCGGCGAGACCCCGAGACTCTGCCCACCCGCCTCGTGCGCGCCGAGCACCGCCGCGTGCGGGAGGCCCGGGCATGCGCCGGTCACGATCGTGGCGCCGCGCTGCGCGATGTGGTACCCCAGGCGACGGGCGAGGTCGAGTTGCTCGGGAGTAATCGCTCCGCCGGCGGAACCCATCACGCCGATTTGGATTTTCATGGTAGAGAGTGTTTATGACGTCGGAGAGGCCCACCTACCACGAGCTCGCTCGCCGCTGGAAAGCGCTGCGCGCCACGCACGACGTGCGCGTGCGCGAAGTGGCGTGCGTCGGCGCGCCGCGCACGCTGCTCTGCGCCGAACTCGGCGATCCGGCACTGCCGATCGTCACGATCGCGGCGGGTGTGCACGGCGATGAACCCGCGGGCGCGCTCGCGTTGCTCGCGCTCGTCGTGGATCGCGCGCTCGACCCGCGCTTCTCGTATCGTCTCTGGCCGTGCACGAACCCGACAGGCTTCGACCTCGGTACGCGCACGAGTGCCGACGGCACCGATCTCAATCGCACCTTCGGTCGCGGCGGTTCGTCGCCCGAAGCGCGCGCGATCGTCACCGCGAATCGCGACCGTCGCTACGCGCTCGCGCTCGATCTGCACGAGGATGACGAGGCCGAAGGCTTTTACTGCTATGCCTACGGCGACGGCGGCATCGGTGAGGCGATCGTCGATGCCGTGCGTGCCGCGGGCGCGCCGTGCGATCCGCGCGGATGCCTGCGCCCCGACCCGCACGCCGAAGCCGAAGCGCTCGGTGGCCTCTCGCTCTCGCTGTTGCTGCGCCGCAACGCGGCCGAGCGCACCCTGACGTTGGAGAGCCCGTCGCAGCGCGATCTCTCCGAGCGCATCGCGACGCACGTCGTCGCCGTGCGCGCCGCGCTTTCTCAGACTACTGTAAAATGATCATTTTGAACTTGCTCGAAAGGGAGCGCCACTATGGCTCAGCGCGATCAACTTGAAGTCGATGTTCTCTTCGTCGGTGCGGGTCCGGCGAGTTTGGCGGGCGCGATTCGTCTCGGGCAACTCGCCAAGGCGGCGGGACGCGAGCTCGAGATCCTCGTCATCGAGAAGGCCGCCGAGATCGGCAACCACGGTCTCTCCGGACTCGTCCTCGATCCCAAAGCGATCGAGGAGCTCCTACCCAACTGGCTCGAGCTCGGCGCACCGGTAGATGCGCCGGTCGGTCGCGATGAGCTGTGGTTCTTGACGAAGGGCGGCAAAATCAAGGCGCCCTTCACGCCGCCCGCGCTCAACAATCACGGCAAGTACGTCGCCTCGTTGCAGCGCCTCACCAAGTGGATGGCCGCGCAGGCCGAGGAGCTCGGCGTGCAAGTCTTCGGCGAGTTCCCGGGGCAAGAGCTGCTGTGGGAAGGCGACCGCGTCGTCGGCGTGCGCACCGGCGATAAGGGCGTCGATCACGCGGGCAATCCGAAATCGAACTACGAGCCCGGCGCCGATCTGCTCGCGAAGATTGTCGTGCTCGGCGAAGGCCCGCGCGGTACGCTCGCCAAGCAGGCGATTCCGCGTCTGAACCTCGACGAAGGCAAAGAGGCGCAAGTCTACGCCGCGGGCGTCAAAGAGTTGTGGCAGCTTCCCGACGATCGCTTCGCCGCGGGTGCGGTGATCCACACGCTCGGATATCCGCTCCCGCCCGAGACCTTCGGCGGCGGCTTCATGTACGGCATGAAAGATAACGTGCTCGACATCGGTCACGTCACCGGGCTCGACTACAAGAATCCGACGACCGATCCGCACAACGAACTGCAGCGCATGAAAGAGCATCCGGAGATTCGCAAGATGCTCGACGGCGGCAAGATGATCCGCTACGGCGCCAAGGCGATTCCCGAAGGCGGCCTCTTCGCGATGATCCGTCCGTATGCCGACGGTCTGATGATTTGCGGTGATTCGGCCGGCTTCTTGAACGGCATGCGTTTGAAGGGCGTGCACCTCGCGATGAAATCGGGCATGATGGCGGCCGAGACCGCGTGGGACGCGCTGCAGGCCGAGAAGTACGAGACGGCTCAACTCGCCGCGTACGAAGAGCGCTTCCGCAATTCGTGGGCCTACACCGAACTACGCGGCGCGCGCAACTTCCACCAAGGCTTCGAACACGGCATGTGGGCTGGTATGTTCAACGCCGGTCTGCTTCCGCTCACCGGCGGCCGCGCGTTCGGCTTCATCGACAAGCTCTCGTCGAAGCCGGGCTACGAGCGCATGGAGAAGGCGGGCTACAAACCGCAAGAGACGCCGCGCGCGCAGATCGACAACGTGTTGACGTTCGACAAACTCACCGACGTCTTCAACTCGGGCACGATCCACGAAGAGGATCAGCCGTGCCATCTGAAGGTCGCCGATACGAATGTCTGCCGCGATCGCTGCACGGTCGAGTACGGAAATCCGTGCGCATATTTCTGCCCCGCCAAAGTCTACGAGCCGATGTTTGCCCTTCGACAAGCTCAGGGTGACACGGACAAGGTCGAGGTCGAGGGACGCTTGCAGATCAACTTCACGAACTGCGTGCACTGCAAGACCTGCGATATCGCCGATCCTTATCAGATCATCACGTGGGTCCCGCCGCAGGGCGGTGAAGGCCCCGTGTACGTCGGCATGTAGGCGATGACGATGCTTCGGTCCGGTGCCGACGTCGCCATCGTCGGCGCCGGATTGATCGGCCTCGCGACCGCCCTCGAACTCGCGCAGCGCGGGGCGCAGGTGCGGGTCTTCGACCGCGCGGAGCCGGCGCGCGCCGCATCGTGGGCCGGTGCGGGGATGCTCGCGCCCTATACCGAGCGTATCGAAGACCGGGCGTTGCTCGCGCTCTGCGCGCGCTCGCTCGACGCATATCCGGCGTTCGTGGAACGCGTGGTACACGCGAGCGGGTTCGACGTCGAACTCTCGCTCGACGGCATCGTCAATGCAGCCTTCGACGACGCGAAGATGCTCGCGTTGCGCGAGCACGCCGCGGAGCTCGCCGCGGCGGGTATCTCCGCCGACCTCCTGGATCGTAACGCCACGCTCGCCGCGCAACCCGCGCTCGGACGCAACGTCGTCGGCGCGCTCGTCGTACGCGGCGAAGGCTATGTGGACAATCGCCGCCTGGGCCGGGCGCTCGCCGCGGCATGCGAGACGAGCGGCGTCACGATCGTGCGCGACGCACGCGAGGTCGCGCTCGAGTGCGATGCGCGGCGCGCGCTCGGCGTGCGCAGCGAGCGCGGGTTCACGCCGGCGAGTACGGTGATCGTGGCCGCTGGGGCTTGGAGCGGTTCGTTGCCGGGCCTCCCGGAGGACTGCGCGCCGCCGGTCGTGCCGATCAAGGGACAGATGCTCTCACTCGCGATTCCGCGCGGGTTCGTGCGACGCACCACGTGGGTGCCGGGCGCCTACCTCGTGCCGCGTGAAGACGGGCGCCTCCTCATCGGGGCGACCGCCGAACGCGTGGGCTTTGACGAGCGCGTCACGGCGAGCGGCGTGCGGCGCTTGCTCGATGCGGCGCTCGCGGCCGCACCGTCGCTCGGCGATTTCAGCATCACCGAGACGTGGGCCGGCCTGCGGCCGGGGAGTCCCGACGAACGCCCGATTCTCGGCGCGACCCCGCGCGCGGGCCTCGTGCTCGCGACGGGGCACTACCGCAACGGCATTCTCTTGACGCCGGTCACCGCGACCTTGCTTGCCGATTTTGTCGCAACCGGCGATGCCGCGCCGCTCGCAGCCTTCTCGCTCGCGCGTTTCGGCAAAGATGCGCGCGTCGCGGCGCGAATGAATGAGGTGTGAAAGCCGCAGTCAACGGTCAAGAACGCGAGCTGCCCGACGGCATCACCGTCGCGCAGTTGCTCGATCTGCTCGGCGCGCCGCAATCCGGGATCGCGGTCGCGCGTAACGAGCGTGTCGTGCGCCGCGCCGAGTATGCATCGAGCGAAGTATGCGACGGCGATACGATCGAGATCATTAAAGCGGTTGCAGGCGGATAGATAGCCATGAACGATGTGCTCAAAATCGGTTCCTATGAATTCTCCTCGCGCCTGATCGTCGGCACGGGCAAGTATCCCTCGATGGAGGTGATGCAGGCCGCGCACGCGGCGAGCGGCGCCGACATGGTGACGGTCGCGATTCGCCGGATCAATCTCGACGACGCGAGCGGCAAGACGATGCTCGACTTCATCGATCGGGCGAAGATGCGCATTCTGCCGAATACCGCGGGCTGCTACACCGCGAAGGATGCGCTGCTCACCGCCCAACTCGCGCGCGAGCTGCTCGAAACCGATCTCATCAAACTCGAAGTGATCGGCGATCCCGACACGCTCCATCCCGACGCGCGCGAAACGCTCTACGCCGCGGAAAAGCTGGTCAACGACGGCTTCACCGTGCTTCCGTACATCGGTGACGATCCGGTCGTGTGCAAGCAACTCGAAGAGCTCGGTTGCGCGGCCGTCATGCCGCTCGCCGCGCCGATCGGCAGCGGCCTGGGCGTCTGCAACCCCTACACGATTCGCATCATCAAGGAGCGCGCCAAGGTTCCGGTGATCGTCGATGCGGGCGTGGGAACGGCGTCGGACGCGGCGATCGCGATGGAGCTCGGCGTCGATGCGCTCTTGATGAACACCGGAATCGCCGCCGCGCGCGACCCGGTCATGATGGCCGAGGCGATGAAGCACGCGGTGATCGCGGGGCGACACGCCTACCGCGCGGGCCGCATGGAGAAGCGCCTCTATGCCAACGCCTCGAGTCCGATGCGCGATCTCATCTCCACCAAAGCGACGTAATGCTGAAAGACATCTCCGTCTCCGAACTCGCACGCTGGCGCGACGAGCAAAAGGACTTCGTGCTGCTCGACGTGCGCGAACCGGGCGAGGTCGCGACCGCCGCGATTCCCGGTGCTCTCGTCATGTCGATGCGCACGGTTCCCGCCAGGCTTCACGAATTACCGAAAGATCGTCCGATCGCGGTGCTCTGCCATCACGGCGGGCGCAGTTTTCAGGTCGCGCGTTTTTTGCAGGCGCAGGGCTTCGCCGACGTCGTGAACGTTGACGGCGGCATCGACGCCTACGCCGCGCAGATCGATCGTACGATTCCGCGTTACTGAGCGCGCGTGCGCGCGATGACGAACCAATGACGCGCGTCGCGTAGCGGCGCGCGTTCGTGCGCCCAGGCGCCCGCGATCTCGTCCACGACGCGCTCTTCGATCGCCACGATCTCCCAAGCGGCCGCAAGGGCCTCCCGCAACTCGCTCTCCGTGAAGAAGATGTGCGGAACGCCGATCTCGTCGCCCTCGAGCGGCGCGTACACGCGGGGCTCGATCTCCGCGCCGACGGCGTAGCGAGCATCGTTCACCGAGCCGAAGGTCGCGTAGAGCGGCGCGCCGGGCTCGAGCGCGCGTGCGATCCGCGCGAGGAGCGCGCTCCACTGCGCTCGCGTGCCGTGGAGCAGGGCGTGGCTGGAGAGTGCGGCCGCACAGACTGGTCCCTCCGCGTCGAGCGACGCGACCTCGAAGCCCGCCGCGAGGAGCGCGCGCGTGTTGCGCCCGCTTCCCGTTCCGACCTCGAGCACGCGGGCTCCGGGGCGGCGCGCGAGCGCGGCGATCAGCGCGAGCGCGAGCGGGTGTGGCGGACGGAATGGAGGGGGCGGCGAATCAGGCGACATCTATGGCGACCGAGACGCTCATTATCGTCGTCGGCGGTGACTACCTGGCGTACGAGATCTGTCGCGAGATCGTCAAGACCGCCGGGCAGCGCGTTGCCTTGGTGTGGAAGCACGACGACGAACGTGCGGCGCGCCTGCTCGGGCAAACGGTCGCCCAGCTGAGCCGCGAGTACCCGCAGACGTTCGCGTTCTTCAACGAGGACCCGTCCGACGCGGCGAGCCTGCGTCTCGCGGGGCTCGAGCCGCCTCGACCCGGCACCGCGCAGCCGAATTTCTGCGTGGTCGCCGTCTCGCAGGACGATCGGTTGAATCTCCGCGTCGCGCTGCTCGCACGCGATATCAACGACCGCGTTCGCGTCACGATCCGCCAATTCAACCCGGTGCTCGGCCACAAGATCCAAGAGGGCTTGAAGTACAACTGCACCGCGATCTCGCCGGCCGCTCATGCGGCGGCGACCTATGCGGCCTCCGCCGTCGATCCCTCGTGCTTCTACGGGCTGCCCTTTCCGACGCTCGAGACGCTCGTGGCGCGCGGGGCGCAGCGCGACCGACGCGACGAGGAACTCGACGATCACGAAGCCGCCGCCGGGCTCTTCGGCTTCTGCGAGCGTAGCGCCGACGCGTTCGGCATCGCGGGCTTGAACGTCGTCGAAGCCGAGCAGCGGCTGCGCGCGCGCGTGATCTCGGTCGAGGGGCG
>JAGWSR010000078.1 GCA_028869385.1 bacterium | reverse complement strand
GCCGTACCAACCGCTCCGAGGAAAATGCAGGCCGCTGCGAGCGAGCACGTCGAGGTTCGTCTGCAAAAAGTACTGCAGCGACGTCGTGCCGGTCTTGTGCGTGCCCGCGTGGATGACGCAGACGCGGGTCATGAAGCGGCGATGTGTGCGCGTCTGCGCGCTGCGTCTTCGACGACGCCGAGCAAGCGTTGCCGGAACTCCCCGGGCGATACCGCGCGCCGCGTCGCATCGAGCGCATTCGTGCTCAGCGCACGCCAAAGTGTATCATCGTGAGCGAGGCGTTCGCAGGCAGCGATCCACTCGTCGGAGGTCTCCGCGACGAGGGTTTCGCGTTCGTGCTGCCAGCGTAATTGCTCGGCGATCAGCGGCGTGACGATGCACGGCAGACCGTGGGCCGCGGCCTCGTAAACCTTTTGTGGCAGGCCTGCGGCAAAGCGCGTCGGCGCGAGAAACATTCGCGCGCCGTCGTACATCGCGCGCAGATCGGGTACGGGGCCGAACAATTCGATACCGTTGTCATCGAGTGCCCGGATGCGCTCCGACTTCATGACGCCGGCATGGCGAATCGGAGCGACGCCGCGTGCCCTGAGCGTCGGAAAGACCGAATCAAGAAACCAGTATAGGGCATCTTCGTTGGGACCCTCGCGATCGATCGCTCCGACGAAGAGCATTCCATTACGGTGTTCCGGCGCTGCCGCGTCCTCGCGGACTGGAATTGAAAAGGAGACGACGCCGACCGGCCCCGTGAAACGCCGCGCGATCGTCTCGGCTTCTGCCTGCGATACGGCCACGACCGCATCGCACCCGTCGGTCAGCGCGAGCTCGTCGGCCAACTGCGAGCGGAAGAGTGCTTCGTCTACTGGCGTTTGCTCGACGGCGGATTGGATCGCCGCGCGCAACGCATAGACCGCTTCCGCGTCGTATACGAGAGCCCACGGTCGCATCGCGGGAATCGTGCCGAGCGCTCTGCGAACGTCGCGCATGTTGTGTGGTCGGCTTACGAAGAGCACGTCGAGCGTTGGCAGTTCGGCAGCGAGCGTCGATGCTAACAACTCACGTCCGCGCCCATACAGGATCGTGCAGCCGTCAACGCCGCCGGTAAACGGCGGCTCGTCGAATGGCGTGTTCAAGGGATAGAGCGTCACATCCCAGCCCGCGTCCTGAAGCACCTCTGCCATCTTGCGCGCGCGGGGATATCCTCGGCCAAGCTCTTCGTAGGGGACGCGATCGTCAACGATCAAGATCCGAGGCGTCGCGCGCCGTTCGCGCGGGCGTTGTTCGACGGGACCGCGCGCGAGAAAATGCGTGTGAAAATGATAGCCTCCCGCACGTCGCTCGTTCATCTGCGAGAGTGCGTCGAGCATCGTCGCGAGATGCGCCCTGCGGCGTTCGACGTTTTCGGCGTCAACGGGGCGTCCACGATAGATCGCTTGAAGCGACGCGAGATAGCCGTTGGGATCGACGAGCGCCGCGTGATGGGCGTCGACCATGTGACGAATCTCAATGGGAAGGCGGTCGTCGCTTCCGACCGGCGCCGCGTTCAGGAGCCTCGTGACGAAGTCGAGTTCGATCGCGTGCGGAATCCCCTCGTCAAAAGTTCCCGTTACGTCGAGCAGGCTGCGCCGATGCGCGAGCGTGACGAGCGGAGCGCCTTCGCCAATATGCCCAGTCTGCTGCAGGATCGGCTCGCCGGCGAAACCATCGAACGTGGCGACGGGAACGCACGACCCGTCAACCGCGCGAAGGGCCGTCAACGACGCGGGAACGACCAGGGTCCCGATTTCGGGATGCCCGCGAAAGACGCTCGACAGTCGCTCGAGATGCCCTAGGGGCCAACGGACGTTCGGTGCCAGATAGGTGACGAGCTCGCCGTTCGCAAGCTTCAGCGCGTCATTGAGCGTTTGCGCTTGGCCGAGTGGGCGCCGGTGGCGGATCGACCGAACGCGTTCGTTGGGGACGCGCGAGCGGAAGAGCGCATCGTAATCCTCGGCGGAGTTCGCCACGATGATGAGTTCGCCGTCGTCGAAGCCCTGAGATGTATAGGTGTCGAGCGCTTCGAAGGCGGCTGCGACGTCGTCTCCCAGCGGAAGGATTACGGAGATCGCCGGGCGTGCTACGCTCCGGCGTGTGGGCCCCGCGAGCCGCTCGCCGATTGCGTTCGATCGCTCGGCGATCTCGGCTTCGAGTTCTCGGAAGCGCTCGGGATGCGCGCGCAAGTTATTGATCTTGGCGTTTAAGAGTCTCGCGGCGCCGCGCTCGCGCCCCTCGAGCAGCGGGCGATTCGCGTCGGTGACGTGCCGCTCCATGATTGCGAGGTGATCGAGCACCTGGCGCCCGGTCGCGACATAGCGCTCCTGGCCGCTCGCTTCGTCCGGATGCACGCGAACCGCCACCGTCGGCGTGGCGATGAAGCCGAACGCGGAGCCCTGCGATGCGAGGCGTAGGTAGGTGTCGAGATCGCCGGCGGTGATGCCTTCGGGAAATCCGCCTGCTGCGAGCAGCTCCTCGCGGCGAAAGAGGGTCGTCGGAAAGCACGCATAGCAGTCGTATGTGAGGAGGTCGGCAAACTCGTTACGGCCACCCATATACGAGCCGCGCGGGTGTCCGGGGTGCCCGAAAAAGCCGATAAATTTTCCGACATCGTCGATCTTCACGTACGACGAAAAGACGTAATCGAGCTCCGGATGCGCGATGTGCGCGCCGACGAGCAGCTCGAGGTGACCGGGAAGCAACTCGTCGTCGGCGGAGAGAAAGACCACGCGTTCACCGCGGGAGACCTCTAGCCCGCGGACGTGGTTCCCGATCATGCCGAGGTTGCGCTCGTTGCGAAACGGCCGAATCCGCTGGTCTTGGCTCGCCGCGGCTTCGATGATCTGCCACGATTCGTCCGTCGAAGCGTTGTCCACGACGACGATTTCGAGGCCAGGCAGCCGCTGCGCGGCGGCGCTGTCGATTGCGCGCTTGAGAAATCGCGCATAATTGTACGACGTGACGATGATGGAGACGCTGAACGGCGGGCGGTACATTCGCAGAATCCATTCGGGTCACGACGGGGGGCACCCCTCCGGTGCTGGAGGTTGAGCGCGCCCCGGCGAGGGATAGACTCACCGTGAGTTCGCAGTACGACGTATCGGACATGAAAGTGGTGATCCTGGCGGGCGGCCTCGGTACTCGCCTCGCTGAGGAGACGATCGTCCGGCCAAAGCCGATGGTCGAGATCGGTGGCCGACCGATCTTGTGGCACATCATGAAGCTCTACGGTGCATGGGGCTTTCACGACTTCATCATCTGCCTTGGCTACAAGGGCTACATGATCAAGGAGTACTTCGCCAACTACGTGCTCCACAATGCCGATTTCACCGTCGATCTCGCTGCGAACGCGATTACGATGCACGCCAAAACGACCGACCCATGGCGCGTGACGCTCGTCGACACCGGTGACAAAACGATGACCGGCGGGCGCATCAAACGCGTCGCGCCGTACGTGGACGGGAAGCGCTTCTGCTGCACGTACGGTGACGGCTTGAGCGACGTCAATATGCCGGAACTCGTCCGCTTTCACTTGGACCAGAAGCGCAAGGCGACCGTCACGGCCGTCCAGCCGCCGGGCCGTTATGGCGCGCTCGATATCGAGGGCGGGCGCGTGCAGAGTTTTGCCGAGAAGCCACTCGGCGACAATGCGTGGATCAACGGTGGCTTCTTCGTGTTGGAGCCGGAGGTGCTCGATCTCATCGCCGACGACGCGACGATTTTTGAGACCGGCCCTCTCGAAGCGCTGGCTCGCAGCGGCGAACTCACGGCTTACCGACACGGCGGCTTTTGGCAGCCGATGGATACGTTGAGAGAAAAGCAGATGCTCGAGGCTCTTTGGGAGAGTGGGCGCGCCCCGTGGAAGCTGTGGGATTGACGCCGCACTTTTGGCGCGGCAAGCGCGTCCTCGTTACCGGGCACACCGGCTTCAAAGGTGCGTGGCTCAGCGAACTACTGCTCGGCCTCGACGCCGAGGTGAATGGATTCGCGCTCGAGCCCGCTACCACGCCGAGTCTCTTCGAACTCTTGCGCTTAAGGGATCGCATGAACTCCAGGATCGGCGACGTGCGCGACCGCGCGGCGCTCGACGTCGCGCTTCGAGAAGCGGCGCCGTCGGTCGTTTTTCATCTTGCGGCCCAAGCGTTAGTACGGCAGGGCTACGCAGATCCCGTCGCGACCTTCGAAACCAACGTGATGGGCACGGTCCATGTGCTCGAGGCACTACGCAACGTCCCAAGCGTCGAGGCAGTCGTCGTCGTGACGAGCGACAAGTGCTATCAAAATCGCGAGTGGGTGTGGGGGTATCGTGAGAGCGACGCGCTGGGCGGTGATGAGCCATATAGCGCGAGCAAGGGCGCTGCCGAGATCGTGACGCACGCCTACCGCGCCTCATTCCTTCACGAGCGCGTCGGCGTGGCGAGCGCGCGTGCGGGGAACGTCATCGGCGGTGGCGATTGGTCGCACGATCGCTTGATCCCCGATCTCGTTCAGGCGGTGTTGAGTGGGCGCCCACCGGAGTTACGCTCGCCGCACGCCATTCGACCGTGGCAGCACGTGCTCGAGCCGCTAGGGGGCTATCTGCGCTTGGCCGAGCATCTCGTCGCAGCGCGCGAACGATTCGCCGGGGCATGGAACTTCGGCCCGGGTGTCGGTGATGCATTGACGGTTGAAACGCTCGCTCGGGCGTTCCTCGCCGAGCTTGGTTCCCACGTCGACTTGCGGCCGCAGCCCGGAGAGCATCCACGCGAGACGAGCTTGCTGCGAGTCGATTCGAGCAAAGCGAATCAGGTGCTCGGATGGCTTCCGCGACTCGACCCAGCCGAGGCGATCGCCCGGACCGCCCGTTGGTACCGGGCTCACCGAGAGGGAGCCGACATGATCGCCTTCACGCAATCGCAGATACAGGAGTATTTTTCTTGAGTTCTCAGCCGCGTTGCCGATCGTGCGGCGCCGACCTTCGAACGACGTTTGTCGATCTCGGCGTCTCGCCGCTCTCGAACTCCTATGTACCGGCCGACGCCCTCGGGAGGATGGAGCCATACTATCCTCTCCACGCGTTTGTATGCGATGTGTGTTTTCTCGTGCAGGTCGAGGCCTACGAGACGCCTGAGGCGATTTTCTCGAATTACGCGTACCTCTCGTCGTATTCAGACTCTTGGCTCGCGCACTGCGAGACGTATGCGGCTTTGGCGATCGAACGGCTCGGGCTCGAACCCAACGCATTCGTGGTCGAAGCGGCAAGTAACGACGGGTACCTTCTCCGATATTTCAAAGAGCGCGGCTTGCGCACGCTCGGCATCGAGCCGGCGCGCAACGTCGCGGAGATCGCTCGCGAACGTGGCATCGAGACCGAGGCGATATTTCTCGGCGTCGCGTCGGGAAATGACGTGCGCGGACGCCACGGCGCCGCCGACCTCGTGATCGCAAATAACGTGATCGCGCACGTTCCCGACGTTCACGACTTTTTCGGTGGGCTCCGCGCGCTCCTGGCGCCGAATGGAACCATCACCGTCGAGTTTCCGCATCTCGTGCGGTTGATCGAGGGCGTCGAGTTCGACACGATCTACCACGAGCATTTTTCGTACTACTCGCTCTTCGCGCTGGAAGCGCTGCTCGCAAAGGTCGGACTCAAAGCAGTCGATGTCGATCGCTTGTCTACGCATGGTGGTTCGCTGCGAGTGTGGATCCGTCACGCAAGTGACGTGCGTCCGGAAACCGCGGCCCTCGACGCGCTGCGCGGAGAAGAACGCCGGTTCGGGATCACCGATAGTTCGACGTACGCCGCCTTTGCGGAGCGTGTCGCAACGCGTAAACGAGAGATCTGGCAGTTCCTTATCTCCGCAGCGGAGGCTGGCAAGAGTGTCGCAGGGTATGGCGCTCCTGCGAAAGGGAACACGCTCTTGAACTATTGCGGTATCAAGCCGTCGGAAATCCCGTTCACGGTGGATCGCAATCCGCTCAAGGTTGGAACCTATCTGCCCGGCTCGCGCATCCCCGTGTTCTCCCCGGAGCGCTTGCGCGAACGAAAGCCCGACTATGTGCTAATCCTCCCGTGGAATATCCGGGATGAGGTAACCGAGCAGGTCGGCTTCATCCGCGAATGGGGAGGGCGTTTCGTAGTGGCCATGCCGCGCCTCGAGGTCATGTGAAACGGATCGAGACGGAGATCGCCGGCGTCGTCACCATCGAGTTGGATTCGCATCGAGACGAACGTGGCGCCTTCACGCGCATTTTCGACGCGCTCGAGGTGGGCGATCGAACTGGACAGGGGTTCGAGCAATGGAGCATCGCCGATAACGACCGGCGCGGAACGCTTCGAGGACTGCACTTTCAAGCGGAGCCGCACGGGGAGACGAAGCTCGTCATGTGCGTTCGTGGAAGCGCGATGGATGTCGCGGTAGACCTTCGACCGTCGAGCCCCACGTATCTCCGTCATGTCGCGGTCACCCTGCGCGGCGACCACCCGGTTTGGGTCTGCATCCCACCCGGGTGCGCCCACGGCTATCAGACGCTCGAGGCGCACACGCGTTTACTCTACGCGATCGCCGGTCGGTACGTCCCCGACGCCGCTCGTGGGATCAACCATCGCGACCCACGGCTCGCTATCGCTTGGCCGCTCGAAGTCGCCGCGATTTCGGATCGCGATGCGTCATGGCCGTTCGTCGAGGACTGACGTTCCAGGTTCGATAGTAAGGTCGCCTAGCCGTAGAGCCGAAAGAATGGGGTGAGATAGAAGCCGAACGTGATGGAGGTTGCCGGCATGATCCCCGTCTTTCGTCCCCTGATAACCGACGACGAATTCTCCGCCGCCCACGAGGCCCTCGAGATGGGGTGGCTCGGGATGGGGAGCTACGTCGGCGAGTTCGAAGCCGAGCTCAAGCGGCTCATCGGTGCCGACGACCGCTACGTCTGTGCCGTGAGCACCGGACATGCAGCGCTGCACCTCGCGCTCATGGTGATCGGCGCGGGCGCCGGCGACGAAATCATCACGCCCTCATTCAATAACGTAGCCGACTTCCAGGCAATCCTCGCCGTCGGGGCCGATCCGGTCTTTTGCGACATCGACGAGCGGACGCTCTGCATCGACCTCGACAAAGCCGAAGCGCTCATCACGCGTCGGACGAAGGCGATGATCGTGATGGACTACGATTGCATTCTGTGCGATCACGATCGAATCGCCGAGATGGCAAAGAAGCATGGCATTCGCGTGATTCACGATGCGGCGCATTCGCTCGGTTCTTCGTACCGAGGGAAGCCCGTCGGAAGCTTCTCCGATATCACGATGTTTAGTTTCGATCCCGTCAAGACCGTTACGTGTATCGACGGCGGCGCGCTCGTGGTAAAGACCGAAGAAGAGTTTCGTCAAATTCGCGAGATGCGGCTCGTTGGCATGGGGCAGCCCGCGGAAGTGATGTATCAAAATCAGCGCGCTTGGACGTACGACGTTCGTCATCTCGGCTATCGCTATCACATGGCGAATATGCATGCGCGCTTGGGGCTCGCGCAACTTGGAAAATTCGATCGAATCTCGACTTCCCGGCGCGAGACGGCGCGATTTTACAACGCGAAGCTCGCGGACGTGCAAGGAGTTCGCACGCCAGATACGGACTTCGAGGGGATTACGCCCTTTCTCTATTACATTCGCGTCGCCGCCGAAAAGCGCGACGGACTCCGCGCCTTCATGCGTGAGCGGGACATCGACACCGGCATCCACTGGCAACCGGGTCACTGGTTTACCCTCTTTAAGGATTGCAGGCACGGAGAATTGAGCGTCACGGATCGCGTCGGTCACGAGATTCTTTCGCTGCCGTTGCACTCGTGCATGGACGAAGACGATCGACAGCGAGTCGTCGACGCGGTCGTCGAGTATTTTTCCGCGGTGCCGGCCGGCAAGTAGCGGCGTGCATAGGATCCACGCGGGCGCGGTCGTCTCGCCGTTGGCTGATCTCGAAGACTCCGTTCGAGGATCGATCTTAGAGATCGGCGACGGATGCATGATCGATTCCTTCGTGAAGATTAAATTCACCGGAGGGCTCGGCGACATTCGCATCGGTTCGCATTCGCACCTCAACTCGGGCACGGTCTTATACTCCGGGAACGGAATCACGATTGGCGATCACGTGCTCGTGGCGGCGAATTGCACGTTCGCGCCGACGAATCACGCCTACGACCGCCGCGACGTTCCGATCGCCCAGCAACGCTTCAAGCCGAGCAAGGGTGGGATCGTTATCGAGGACGACGTTTGGATCGGTTCAAACTGCGTGTTGCTCGACGGATCGCTGATTCGACGAGGTGCGATCGTCGGCGCGAATTCGCTCGTGCGCGGGGAGCTTGAAGCCTACGGCATCTATGGCGGCTCACCGGCCGTGCTCATTGGCCGCCGACCGGACTGAACGGAGCGTGCCCCTGGTGATTTCGTGCGGGCGCGACGGCCTGCACGCCTACGTCGCTTCGCTCCTCGCGAGCACCTTTCCGGACGGCGTGACCCACGGTGTTCTCGGCCAAGTTGTCGATCGCGCTCTCGATCGCGTCGAGTACTGTTTTGCGCGCGTCGCGCTTCCCGGATATGCGCGAGACGGCACTCCATATTTGGATCACCTGCACGGCGATCAGAGCGCGGTCTTTTGGTATTACGCCTCGAACAGCGCGTACGAAGAGTTCGGAGACTCCGCCCTCGCGGCGAAATTCATGCTCCTCAATAAGGCACGTAACGCCATCAACGTCGGCTACTCGACCCGGTTGCCGAAGCTGCTGCTCATGCTACACGCGGTCGGCACGGTGCTCGGGCGTGCGACGTACGGCGATTCATTGGTGGTCACGCAGAACGTGACGGTGGGTACCGACCGCGGGCGAGCGCCGACGCTTGAATCGGGCGTCGTCCTCTATCCGGGTGCGCTGGTGCTTGGGGAATCGAGGATCGGAAGCCGAGCTAAAATCGCAGCGGGCGCCGTCGTGCTCAACCAGGACGTGCCGGACGATAGCGTCGCTTTCGGTCGCTCTCCCGATCTGCGGATCAAACGGTCGGAGCGAAACGTCCTTGAGGAGTATTTCTTATGATACGCCTCGCTCGCTCGCAACCAGCTGCGTGGCGCGGTAGAGCGACTCGAACTGTCCCGCGTCGGTCCACCAGCCGTCGAGGACGTCGTAGTACAGGTCGCCTTCTTTGATGTAAGCGTTATTGACGTCGGTGATCTCGAGTTCGCCGCGCGCCGAAGGTTTGAGGCGTTTGCAGAAGTCGAAGACGCGACGATCGTACATGTAGATGCCCGTCACCGCGTAGTTGCTTTTCGGCGCTTTCGGTTTCTCTTCGATGCGCAAGATACGATCGCCGTCGAGCTCGGGGCAGCCGAAGCGCTCCGGGTCCTCAACTTCTTTCAGAAGAATGCGCGCGCCCGAATCTTGCTCTTCGAACTTTCGCACGTAGGGCGAGATGTCGTCTTGGATGATGTTATCGCCCAAGATCACGGCGATGCGATTTCCCTCGGCGAAGTGCTCGCAGAGCTTGAGCGCGTCGGCAATGCCGCCCTCGCCCTCTTGATACGTGTAGTAGATGTCCTTGAGGCCGAAGTCTTTGCCGTTGCCCAGGAGGCGCAAAAAGTCGCCGGCCGAGTTGCCGCCGGTGACGATCATGATGTCTTTGATGCCGGCGCGCACGAGCGTCTCGATCGGGTAGTAGATCATCGGCTTGTCGTAAATCGGCAGAAGGTGCTTGTTCGTCACCTTGGTCAGCGGCCGCAGCCGCGAGCCGAGTCCACCCGCGAGAATAACGCCTTTCATAGATCCCTTCGCCTTAGCGGTGCGCGTACTGCCGTTTGTAGTATTCGAGGAATTCGCCGGACTTGAGCGGTCTCCACCACGCCTCGTTCTCGCGGTACCACGCGATCGTCTCGCGGATGCCCTGCTCGAACTCCACGCGCGGCGACCAGCCGAGCGCGCGCGCCTTCGCGGTGTCGATCGCATAGCGCCGATCGTGCCCGGCGCGGTCGGCAACGTGGCGTACGTGCGTCTCGAAGCTCCGGGCGAATCCATCGAGCAGCAATCGCGTGATCTCGAGGTTCGTGCGTGGGTTGCCGCCGCCGATATTGTATATCTCGCCGAGTTCGCCGTGCTCGAGCACGTGCATGATCCCGCGCGCGTGATCCTCCACATGCATCCAGTCGCGAATCTGAAGACCGTCGCCGTACACCGGTACGCTCTGATCGTCGATCAGGTTGGTCGCGAAGAGCGGGATCAGCTTCTCGGGGTACTGGTAGGGGCCGTAGGTGTTGCTGCCGCGCGTGATGAGCACGGGCGCTCCATAGGTCGTGCGGTAGGCGAGGACTTGGAGATCGCCGCCCGCCTTGCTCGCCGAGTATGGGCTCCGCGGGCGTAGCGGATCGCTCTCGACCGATTCGCCCGCGTGCACGTCGCCGTAGACCTCGTCGGTCGAGACCTGCAAGTAGCGCGCGATGCCGCGCTCGCGAACGGCCTCCAGCAGCACGTGCGTGCCCAAGATATCGGTGCGTAAGAATTGCTCCGGGTCGAGGATCGAGCGATCCACGTGCGTCTCGGCCGCGAAGTTGACGATCGCGTCCACGCCGTCGCCGATCGCCGCGGCCACCGCCGCCGGATCGCAGATGTCGCCGTGGACGAAGCGATAGCGCGCATCGGCCTCCACGTCGCGGAGGTTCGCGGGGTTGCCCGCGTACGTCATCGCGTCGAGGTTGACGATCTGCAGCTCCGGCCGCTCGCGCAGGGCGAGACGAATGAAGTTCGAGCCGATGAAACCGAGCCCGCCGGTAATGAGCCAACGCATCGTTTTATCTCATCGGCCTCGGAATGGCGAAGTCTTAAGGTTACGGTTCGAAGGCGGCAATAGCGTGGCAACGAAGTCCGGCTAGGCTATGGCCATGAGCGCACGCGATAAAGACGACATCCTCCACGCGATCATGGATCTCGCGACCGCGACCGGCCAGGGCTTTACCCGTCTCGAGGGCAGCATGGACCGGCTCGAAGGCCGCATGGACCGGCTCGAGGGGCGCATGGACGGGCTCGAGGGGCGCATGGACCGCCTGGAGGTCCGGGTGACGAGCCTCGAGTCCGAGGTGCGCGCCGGCTTCGCGCGAGTGGACGAGCGCCTGACCCGGGTCGAGCAGCGGGGGGCCCGCCGCCCGTCCTAGACCCCTCCTTGCCCGCCATGCTATACTCTGGCGGTTGTTCACTACGCCCCGCACGGATGGGGGGCGATGATGGCCTCACGACACGGCTCGCACCGCCACGACGGCACGCGGACCGAGGCCAGTTACAAGGAGATACCTGTGTCTGTCATTACCATGCGCGAACTCCTCGAAGCCGGCGTCCACTTCGGGCATCAGACCCGTCGTTGGAACCCGAAGATGAAGCCGTTCATCTTCCAGGAGCGCAACGGCATCTACATCATCGATCTCGCGATGACCGTGCAGAAGCTGCGCGAGACCTACGCGGCCGTCAAGCAGATGGCGCGCGAGAAGAAAGTCATCCTCTTCGTCGGCACCAAGAAGCAGGCTCAGGATGTGCTTCGCGAAGAGGCCGAGCGCGCGGGAACCTACTTCATCAACCAGCGCTGGCTCGGCGGCACGCTGACCAACTTCTCGACGATCCAGAAGCGCATCGCGCGCCTCCGCGAACTCGAGAACATGAAGGCTCAGGGCGATTTTGACCGTCTTCCGAAGAAAGAAGTCGCGCTACTCCAGGACGAGATGAACAAGCTCGAGCGCTTCCTCGGCGGCATCAAAGACATGCATCGCCTTCCCGATGCGGTCTTCATCGTGGACCCGAAGAAAGAGCGCATCGCCGTGCTCGAAGCGCGCAAGCTGAAGATTCCGATCATCGCCGTCATCGACACGAACTGCGATCCCGATGAGATCGACTACCCGATCCCGGGCAACGACGATGCGATCCGCGCGGTCAAGCTGATGGTCAGCAAAATCGCCGACGCGATCCTCGAGGGCAAGACCGAATCCGAGAGCTCCTACGACGCCGAGACCTCCTACGCGGAGTACGTGGAAGAGGCCCCGACGACGCTGGCCGAGGCTGAGGCCGAGGCCGCGGTCTAGTCCCGGTCACCCGGGTCGAACGCTCGCGAGAGAGGCCTGCAACACGGCCTCTCTTTTTCAAGAATGTAACTGCGTAATTGGAGAGAACTGGTGTCCACCGCAATGTCGTATCAACCGAAAGCCGATGAGATCAAAGCGCTCCGCGAAGCGACGAGCGCACCGATGATGGACTGCCGCAAGGCGCTGGTCGAGGCCGGCGGCGACGCGGAGAAGGCCAAAGCGATTCTGCTCGAGCGCGGCGCCGCGCAGGCCGAGAAGAAGGCCGAACGTTCGGCGAACGAAGGGCTCGTGGGGAGCTACATCCACGCCGGCGGCAAGATCGGCGTGTTGGTCGAGATCAACTCCGAGACCGACTTCGTCGCGCGTAACCCCAAGTTCGGCGAGCTCACGCGCGATATCGCGATGCATATTGCCGCGATGTCCCCGGAGTATCTCGACCGCGCGGCCGTTCCGGCCGAGCTGGTGGAGAAGCTCAAGGCCGAGTTCCGCGAGGCGGTGCCCGCGGGCAAGCCGCCCGAGGTGATCGAGAAGATCGTCGAAGGCAAGCTCAATAAGTGGTTCGAGGAGCACGTGCTGCTCGATCAGCCGTTCGTCAAAGACGACGCGCTCTCGGTGAACGATCTCATCAACGCCGCGGTCGGCTCGCTCGGCGAGAACATCAAGGTGCGCCGCTTCACGAAGTTCGCTCTCGGAGAGAACTAGCTCGCTTGGATCCTCACAGTCGTCCGAAATACACCCGCGTTCTGCTGAAGATCTCCGGCGAAGCGTTCGCCGGAACCGATACCGGTGTTGACGTCAACACGACGCGCGGCATGGCCGAGCAAATCGCCGAGGTCAGCCGTGCGGGCGTCAGCGTCGCCGTCGTCGTCGGCGGCGGAAACATCTGGCGCGGCAAAGTGCACGAAGAGGCCGGAATGGACCGGGCCACGGCCGACTACATGGGGATGCTCGCGACCGTGATCAACGCGCTCGCGCTGCAGGACGCGCTCGAACGCATGGGCGTTCCTTCGCGCGTGCAGACCGCGATCGCCATGCATCAGATCGCCGAGCCCTACATCCGCCGCCGGGCGATGCGTCACTTGGAGAAGGGACGCGTCGTGATCTTCGCGGCGGGGACGGGCAACCCGTACTTCACGACCGATACGACGGCCGCGCTGCGCGCCGTCGAGATCGGCGCGAACGCGATTCTCAAAGCAACGAAAGTGGACGGCATCTACACTGCCGATCCGAAGAAAGATCCGACGGCTACGCGCTTCGAGCGCCTCGATTACATGGAGGTGCTGCAGCGCGGGCTCGAGGTCATGGACTCGACCGCGATGGCGCTCTGCATGGATAACAACCTGCCGATCGTCGTCTTCGACATGGCGGTGCCCGGCAACATCCGGCGCGTCACCTTCGGCGAGCCCATCGGAACGGTCGTCCAGCGCGATGCCAAGGTTGGGATGGAGGTTTCGAGATAGTGGCTGATTTCTTCAAAGACACCGAGTCGAAGATGGGTAAGTGCGTCGACGCGACGCGCGCCGAGTTTGCCGCCGTGCGCACCGGCCGCGCCACCCCGGCGTTGCTCGATCGCCTTCACGTCGAAGCCTACGGGTCGGCGGTGCCGCTCAAGCAAGTCGCGAGCGTCGCGACGCCTGACGCGCGCACGCTCGTCATCACCGCGTTCGACAAGAACACGGTCGGCGACATTCGCAAGGCGATCGAGAAGAGCGATCTCGGCCTCACGCCCAACATCGACGGCACGACGATCCGTCTCATCATCCCCCCGCTCAACGAAGAGCGCCGCAAAGACCTCGTCAAGCTCATCAAAAAGAAGGCCGAAGACGGCAAGGTCGCGGTGCGCAACGTGCGTCACAAGGCGCACGACGATCTCAAGGCGCAGCTCAAGAGCCACGAGATCACCGAAGACGACAACAAGCGCATGCAGGACCATCTGCAGAAGCTCACCGATCGCTTCGTCAAGGACATCGACGCGCTCGTCGCGTCCAAAGAAAAAGACATCATGGAAGTCTAGGCCGAAGATCGCGCGATGTCCGTCGATCCGGTCGAATTGACCCTCGTACCAGAAGTGCAAGCACGGGCGGCCCTCCAAGGCCGCCGCGTGCGCTTTGTAGTGCTCGCGCCGGTCGGCGGTTGGCTCGGCGTCGGCACGCTGCGCGTGCTGCGCGCGATCGAGCGCGACGACCTCGTCGAACTGGTCTGCGGATACGAATCCTACGCGCGGAGCGGCGCATGATCGCGCAGATCGCACCGCCGCGCCACGTGGCGATCATCATGGACGGCAACCGCCGCTGGGCGCGGGAGCGCGGGCTGCCCGCCGTGGAAGGGCACCGCCGCGGCATCATCGCCTTGCGCGAGGTGACGCGCGCCGCGAGCGAGCTCGGGGTCGAGGTCGTGACCGTGTACGGCTTCTCCACCGAGAATTGGCGGCGCGACGCGAAAGAGATCGCGTTCCTCTTCGACCTCTGCGTGTTCTTCGCGAAGACCGAGCTCGGCGAACTCAATCGCAACAACGTGCGCGTGCGCGTGATCGGCGACTGGGAGGCGTTGCCCGCCGGCTCGCGCAACGCGCTCGCCGATCTGCAGCGCAAGACCGCCGCGAATACCGGCCTCGTGCTCAACCTCGCCGTGAACTACAGCTCGCGCAGCGAGCTCGAGCGCGCGGTCCGCTCGATCGCGCGCGACGTCGCCGAGGGGCGCCTCGAACCCGACGCGATCGATGACGCGCTCATCGCGCAGCGCCTCTACACGGCGGGCGTGCCCGATCCCGATCTCCTCATTCGTCCCGGCGGCGAGCAGCGGCTCTCGAACTTTCTACTCTATCAGGCGGCCTACACGGAACTCATCATGAGCGAGACGTACTGGCCCGATTTTTCGCGCGAACACTTCGCGCGCGCGATCGAGGAGTACGCGCAACGGCAACGCCGTTTCGGAGGCTCGTGACGGCAAACGCGGCGCAGCCGCGTAGCAATCCGATCACCGCGCGACGCATACTCGTCGGCGTGCTCGTCGCGGCCGTCGGACTCGCGACGATCCACTGGGCGTGGTTGTTCTTCATCCTCCTGCTCTGCATTGGTTTCGCGGCGCTCTACGAACTCAACGGTCTCTGCGAGATCAAAGGTCAGCCGCTCGAATATCCGGTCGCGGTTTTCGGCGTCTTCGCGTATATCGTGCTCGCGATGCTCGACCGGCTGCACACGTGGGAGGGCGCGCTCCTGGCCGTCATCACGATCGCGAGCTTCGCGATCGGCATGTACGGCGAGCAGAAAGGCTACTTCGCGCGCACCGCTTACACGCTGCTCGCCGTGCTCTACATCGGCAAGCTGCTCACCTACTTCGTCTTCATTCGCGAAGTACCGAACGTCGGCGCATGGTGGACGTTCTACGTCGTGATCCTCATCGCGCTCACCGACATCTTCGGCATGGTGGTCGGCACGTTCATCGGACGCCATCAACTCACCAAGATTTCACCGAAAAAGACCGTCGAAGGTTCGATCGGCGCGGTCGTCATCGTCGCTGCCGTCGCCGCGGCGGGCTCGCTCTTGCCCCAGATGCACGTGAACTGGTGGCAGGGCGTCGTCCTCGGCGTGGTCACGAGCGTCGCCGCGCAGGCGGGCGATCTTGCGGAATCGGCGCTCAAGCGCGACGCCGGAGTCAAAGATGCGGGTTCGATGATTCAGGGGCATGGCGGCGTGCTCGATCGCTTTGACTCCTACCTCTTCGGCGGCATGGCGTTCTTCGCCGTACTGCACGTGCTCGGAATCTTACTGGTCAACCAATGAAACGCAAGCTCGCCATCCTCGGGAGCACCGGCTCCATCGGTACCCAAGCGCTCGACGTCGTCGCGCGTCACCCCGACCGCTTTGAGGTCGTCGCGCTCGCGGCGGGCCGCAACGTCGCGCTGCTGCGCGAGCAGGCGGAGCGCTTTCACGTGCCGATCGCGACGAGCGCGGCCGACGGTCCCGAAGGCCTGTACCGCGTCGCGGTCGAGAGCGGCGCGGAGATCGTGCTCGCCGCAACCGACGGCGCCGTCGCATTCGACGCGGTCTTCGCCGCCGTCGAGCGCGGCATCGACATCGCGGTCGCCAATAAAGAATTGATCGTGGCGGCGGGCGAGCTCTTCATGGCCGCCGCGGCGCGCAGCGGATCGCGGATCCTTCCGGTGGACAGCGAGCATTCGGCGATCTTCCAGTGCCTCGTGGGCGAGGATCCGGCGAGTATCGCGGGCGTGATCCTCACCGCGTCGGGTGGGCCGTTCTGGCGGCGCTCCGCCGCCGATATGGCGAACGTCACCTTGAGCGAAGCCCTGGCGCATCCGACGTGGAGCATGGGCACGAAGAACACCATCGACTCGGCGACGATGATGAACAAGGGCCTCGAGATCATCGAGGCGAGCCGCCTCTTCAACCTGCCCGGCGAGCGCCTGCACATCACCGTGCACCCCCAGTCCATCGCCCACGGATTCGTGGTCTTCACCGACGGCAGCGTCAAAGGCCAACTCTGCGCCCCCGACATGCGCGTACCCATCGGGTACGCCCTTAGCTACCCCAACCGACTGGCGTCGGTCGGGGACCCCGAACGTTTAACCGGCGCTCCGCCTGCGGCTGCGCGCCCCCCGGCGGCAGAGCCGCCGGGGCCCTACCCCAACCGACTGGCGTCGGTCGGGGACCCCGAGAGTTTAACCGGCGCTCCGCCTGCGGCTGCGCGCCCCCCGGCGGCAG
>JAGWSR010000077.1 GCA_028869385.1 bacterium | reverse complement strand
GAACTCGCGTCGCCGGATGAATTCGGGTGGCTCCACGGCGGCAATCTCGCGCGCGCGGTGATGCACCGCGGTGCTCTTCGCCCTTCGACAAGCTCAGGGTGACACGGTGCGGGCTCAGGGTGACACGGTGCGGGGTCAGGGTGACATGGGAGGTGATGCGGTATGACGGATGAGTTGGTTCGGGCGGGGCGCGCGCTCGTTGGCGGGGTGGAGCGGCGCGATTATGCGTTCGTCGTACGCGGTGGGACGATCGCCGACGCGGGTGATTTTCAGGTGTTGCGCGAGCGCGCGCGCGACCTCCCGGCGCGGGCCTTCCCGGCGGATCGGCTCGTTGTGCCGGGCTTCGTGAACGGACACAGTCACGCGTATCAAATCCTCTTGCGCGGCTGGGCCGACGATCTCACCTTCGCTGCATGGCGCAGCGACGCGCTCTACAAGGTCGTGCCGCAACTGACCCCCGACGATATCTATTGGATCTTCACCGCGGCCTTTTCTGAGATGCTTGCGGCGGGCATCACCACGGTCGCGGAGTTTTTCTATCTCAACGGCGCGGGCAACGCACATGCCGAGGCGGCGCTGCGCGCGGCGGAGGACACGGGCATCCGCATCGTCTTCGCTCGCACCTGGATGGACGCGGCGTACGCGCCGCCGCAGTTTCGCGAAACGATCGAGCTCGCGCGCGAACGAACGCTCGAACTGCGCGAGCGCTTTCCGTGGGCGAACGTTTGCGTCGCGCCGCACTCGCTGCACGCGGCGTCACACGAGATGATTCGTGCCGCGGCGGCGTTCGCTCGCGAGCACGATTGCATGATGCACGTGCACGTGGCCGAAGCGCCGTACGAAGGCGAAGAGACGCTCGCCAAGCACGGCGCGACGCCGATCGCCCTCTTGGATCGCCTCGACGCGCTCGACGCGCGTACCATCGCCATCCACGCCATCTACATCACCGAAGACGAGAAGCGCTTGCTCGCCGAACGCGATGCCCGCGTGATCCATAATCCGATGACCAATCAATATCTCGGCGACGGCATCTGCGACGTCATGGGTTTGCAAGGGCTCGGCGTGACGATGGGCCTAGGCACCGACGCCGACGTCAAGCCATCGCTCATCGATGAGATGCGCGCGGCGACCCTGCTGCAAAAGGTCAAACGCCTCGACGGCAGCGCCTTCGGAGCGCGTGCGGCATTCGATCTTGGCACGGCGCAGGGAGCGCGCGCGCTCGGTGTCGCGACCGGCGATTTGGTGCCTGGAAACGCCGCCGACTATCTCGTGCTCGACGCGTCGCGCGTCGATCCGTGGTCGCCCGACGTCAACGCGCTCGTCTATCGTGGCGAAGATCGCTGGGTTCAAGCCGCATTCGTCGGCGGAGCACGGGTCTATACCGGCGAACGTTCACAACTCGCACATCAAGCTGCAGAAAAGTTGAAGGAGATTGCGCATCGTGTCATTTCATAAACCGATCCTCGCTGCGTTCCTGATCGCGGCGCTCGCCGCGTGCGGCGGTGGAAACAAGTCCACCAGCGCGTCGTCCGGCGCCACGACGACCGCGGCGGCCACCACGGCGGCATCTGCGATGCCGATGGCCTCCAGCGGCGCGATGGGCTCTTCGTCCATGTCGAGCTCGATGTCCAGTTCGATGAAGGGGCAGATGGCCTCGGGAATGTCGGCCGATGCGTCGTCGCTCAATTGCGGTGCCGTCAAACCCGTCTGGGTCAACACCAAGTCGAAGGTGTACCACATGTCGAACGATCCGTACTACGGGAAGACGAAGCACGGCGGCTACATGTGTCCCGCCGCGGCGAAGAAGGCCGGCTACCACATGGCCGGCGGCTCGATGAAGAGCTCGAACGACGGCGACGGCGATAACGACTAGCGTTCGTCGATCGCGAAGCTAGAGCAACGCGCGCAGCGCTTCCATGAACGAAGCGAGGCGCGCGTTGTTCGTTTCGTCGCTCGGGAGGCCGGTGTACGCGACGATCACGTAGCGGCGCCCCTCGGCGGTCGTGAGGATGCCGCCGTCGTGCGTTACCTCATCGGTATCGCCGGTCTTGTGTGCGAACCGGTCTCCATCGCGCAGCCCGCGCGGGAGCTTGTCGTTCCAGATCTGCGCGGCGAGCGCATCGTAGAGCAGGTGTGCGTGCGGGACTTCCGCGCGAGCGATCGCCGCGAAGAGGCGTGCCGCATCGTCGGGCGGGTGCGTGTTGCGGTGGACGCGGTCCCACTCCGGGTCGACGATCAGCGGCTCACTTCCCGAGAGTTTGCGGTAGAAGGCCGTCTGCCGCAGTCCAAATCGCTCGCGCGCGATTTGCGTCGCTCGCTCCCGTCCGACGAGGTCGAAGAGCTCGTTCGTGGCGACGTTGTCGGAGGTGCGGATCGCGGCGTCGCAGAGTTCGCGCAGCGTCGTCCGATAGCCGGGCAGCATCGGCGACGGGGCGTCGTTGAGCGTGAGGTTGGCCGTCGAGACCACGACCTCGTGCTCGAGCGCGAAGCGCCCGGCCTCCACCTCAGCCAGCGCCGCCGCCGCGAGCGGCGTCTTGATCATGCTCGCCGGGTAGAGCGGCTCGCTCGGGAGGACGACGCCCTCCCAGCCCTCGTCGAGGCTCCGCACGACCGCACCCCACGCGCGAAGGCCGCAGCGCGTCGCGAGGCGCCGGAGATCGTCACCGCCCAGTCTCATCGCTCCCGGAAATTGGCGCCGCCTCGCGGCGTGCCTCTGAAACTCTCGGGACTGCAAGTGGGTACTTGCATGCGTGCCGCGGCTGTGGTACTGTTTTGCGTGCAAGTACCCACTTGCAAGAAAATGATGATGACTTTCCTGGACTATCCGACCTTCGATTACGACCCGAATGCCCTAGAGGAGCTCGAGGCCGCCTCGCTTGCGGCCATCGAGGCCGGCGCGGGGCAGGTCGTCTTCAATCTCGATCGCCTGGAGCGCCTCGACACCGCGGGTGTCCGCGGCCTGATCGCTATTCTGCGTCGCACGCGCGAGAAGGGCGGCGAACTCGCCCTGCGCGCCTCGCGGCCGGAGATTTTGCGCTCGCTCGAAGTGACCGCGCTCGATCGCGTCTTTACGATGGTGAAAGCGGCATGACGACGCTGCGCGCCTTAGCCTTCGCACTCGCGGCCGTCGTCGGCTTCGCTGCCCCCGCGGCGGCGCAACCGCTCGCGCTGCCCCCGAACGCGCATGCGGTGATCGAAAAGATGCTCGCGCGAAATCCGTCGCTCGCGAGCTACACGTCGCGCGTGCACGTCAACCTGCGAATGCTCAATTTTCCGTTCCTCGCGCCCACGCTCGACGGCACGACCTACTTCAAGCGTCCCGACAATTTCGTCGTCGTCTTCGATCGCGTGCCGAGTTATGCGAAGGGATTTTCGAAACTCTTCAACGATGTCGGCGACCCCGCATCCTGGGAGAAGGATCAGAACGTCACGCTGCAAGGCACGCAAGTGATGGACGGACGCACGATGCTCGTGTTGCGCATGACGAAGAAGATTCACAGCACGATTCTCGATCACGTCCTCGCCTACGTGGACCCCGCCACGTACGAGCTCGATCGCATGGAGTGGTACTACACGAGCGGCGGGAAGATCACGATGCGGCAGTGGTATCGTTCGCAGGGAGCGTTCTCGGTGCTCTCGCAGCAGCACGTCGAGATCGATATTCCGCACGTACACGCGGTCGGAGACTCGACGTACGCGACCTACCAAACGAACGTCGCCGTGGACGACGGGGTCTTCGTCAAGAAATGAACGAGACGCGCGAACGCATTCTCCTCGCCGCGCGCGAGGTGATGGCCCGCAAAGGCAAGCGCGGCGCGACGACGCGCGAGATCGCCGACGCGGCGGGCGTCAACGAGGCGACGCTCTTCCGGCATTTCGGCAATAAGGACGCACTCGTCATTGCCGTCGCGAAACATACCTGCGGCGACGTGGTGTTGCGCGACGTCATCGCGCATCTGGACGGTCCGCTCGAAGACGAGCTCTACTCGATCGCCAAGGCGATGACCGAGCGCATGGAGTCCATGGTGGACATGATTCGCTGGTCGCTCGTCGAGCACGACTACGAGAATAACGTCTTCGCGCAGGAGACGTGGCGCCCGCAGACCGCGATTCGCGGCGTCGTCACGGAGTACATGGCCTCGCGCATCGCGGCCGGTCGCCTGCGGGGCAACCCAGAGGAGCTCGCGGCGGTCTTCATGGGCATGATGTTCGTGCGCGTCATCGCCCGCGACAAGTTTCCCGATCAACGGATATTCACGGATACCGAATACGCACTTCGAGCGTTTATCGACGTCTTTCTCAACGGTGTAAGGAGCAACGAACATGGACACGCGTGAGGCGGAAAAATCTACGGCAACCTCGCCGGGCAACGGGCGTTCGACCGCCGCGGCCGGCGACGTTGAGGAGCGCAACGGTCCGCGCAAGCGCGTGATCTTCGGCACGATCGGAGCGATCGTGGCGGTGCTCCTGATCGTGTGGGGCGTGAAGTGGTTCCTCTACGCTCGCGTTCACGAGGGCACCGACGACGCGCGTATCGACGCGGATCCGGTGGCGGTGACCAGCAAGATCAACGAGCGCATCGATCAGGTCCTCGTGGATACGAACCAAGAGGTGAAGAAGGGCCAACTCCTCATCGTGCTCGACAAGTCGGTCGAAGAGGATCAGATGCGTCAGGCGCAAGCGCAGTTCGATCTCGCGACGGCCAATCAGCAGACGAGCACGACGCAAGGTCGCGGCGGCGTGACGCAGGCGCAGGCCAACGCTCAAAACGCGCAGGCGCAAGTGCCGGTCGCGCAGGCGGGCGTCGCGCAGGCGACGGCGCAACTGCGCGCCGCGCAGGCGCAGCTTCCGGCGGCGCAAGCCGCGAGCGAGCGCGCATCGGCCGACTACCAGCGTGCGTCGTCGCTCTACGCGACCGGCGACGTCTCCAAGGCGCAGCTCGATGCGGCGCGTGCCGAGGCGGCGAGCGCATCGGCGCAGTTGCGCGCGGCCGAGGACCAAATCAACGTCGCGGCGGCGAACCTCACGGCCGCGCAACAGCGGGTCGGTGCGGCGATGGCCGGCGTGGACGCGGCGTCGGGCGGCGTGACCACCGCCGAAGGCAAACTCGCGCAAGCGAGCGATCCCAGCCAAGTCGAAGCGGCGCGCGCGCAGCTCTCGATCGCCAAGCAGAATCTCGGCTACACGCGCATCGTCTCGCCCATCGACGGTTTCGTCGGCGAGAAGAGCGCGGAGGTCGGACAGACCGTTCAGGCGGGCATGACGCTGATGACGCTCATTCCCGACGGCGCGGGCAAGATCTACGTGACGGCCAACTTCAAAGAGACGCAACTCGGCGACATGAAGGCGGGGCAGCCCGTGGACATCACCGTCGATGCGTATAAGGGCGTGACGTTCCACGGCCACGTGGTCTCGATCAATCCGGCATCGCAGAACACCTACGCGCTCGTTCCGGCGCAGAACGCGACGGGCAACTTCGTGAAGGTCACGCAGCGTATCCCGGTGCGTATCTCGATCGACGACATGAAGCCGAGCGAGCCGCTGCGCCCCGGCATGAGCGTCGAAGCCTACGTGAAGGTTCGCTAGGGAAACCGCGAGCGAGCGGAGCGAGAAGCGTCATGCAACAGCCCCAGAGCGTGGTCGAACATGGCCTGCGCAGGGCCATCGTGAGCGTCGCGGTGATCGCCGCGACGCTGCTCGAGATCATCGACACCACGATCGTCAACGTGGCCCTGCCGAACATCCAAGGCAACTTCGGCGTGCCCGTCGATCAGGGTGCCTGGATCGTCACGGGCTACATCGTGGCGAACGTCATCGTGATTCCCATCACGCCGTGGCTCGCGGCGCGGTTCGGGCGACGGCAGTATTTCTTCGCCTCCATCATCATCTTCACGATCGCATCGTTGATGTGCGGGCTCGCGGGCAGCTTCGGCAGCCTCGTGTTCTGGCGCATCATGCAAGGGCTCGGCGGCGGTGGATTGATCTCCACCTCGCAGGCGATCCTGCGTGACACGTACACGCTGCGCGAGCAGGGCAAGGCGCAGGGCATCTTCGCGATGGGCGTGATCGTGGGGCCCGCGCTCGGGCCGGTGCTCGGCGGGTGGATCACCGACAATCTCACCTGGCGCTGGGCGTTCTTCATCAACCTGCCCGTCGGCATCGTCGCGGCAACGCTGATCTGGCTCTACCTGCGCAATCCGTCGGAGCCCGAGAAACGCAAGCTCGACTGGATCGGGCTGGGCCTCCTCGCGATCGGACTCGGCTCGATGCAGTACGTGCTCGATCAAGGCCAACAGTACGACTGGTTCGACGACACGAACATTCGGCTCTTTACCGCGCTCTCCGCGACCGGGCTCATCGGCTTTGTGTGGTGGACGCTGCGTTCGGCAATTCCGGTCGTCGACTTGCACGTGCTGCGCTTGCGCCAGGTTGCGGCGGGCAGCGTGCTCGGCGCGGTGCTCGGGGTGAGTCTCTACGGATCCATTCTCGTCTTGCCCCAGTATCTGCAGGGCTCGCTCGGCTTCACCGCAACGCTCTCCGGTCTCACGATCCTCGTGCGCGCCGGCGCCGTGATGCTCTTCACGCCGCTCACCGCGGCGCTCGCAAGTCGCGGCACGGTCGACGTGCGGCTCTCGACGGCGATCGGGTTCGTGTTGCTCGGCATCTCGAATTGGATGCTGGCCGACGTCACCACGCCGACCTCGCAGTTCAGCACGTTCATCGCCTCGCTCATCATCAGCGGCATCGGACTCTCGCAAATCTTCGTTCCACTCTCGGTCGCGGTGCTCGGCGGCGTGCCCGATAAGGACGTGCCCTCGACCTCGGCATTCTTCAATCTCTCGCGTCAGGTCGGCGGCAGCATCGCGACCGCCGTGCTCGTGACCGTGCTCGTGCGCGGCATCACCTACCATCAAACGCAGCTCGCGGCGTCGGAGACGCTGCATCGTCCGGCGACGGCCATCTATCTGCAGCACAACGGCGGCGAACGCTCCGTCGCGGCGCTCGCCAACCTCGAAGGCGTCGTCGAGAGCCAGGCGGTGGTCATGTCCTACGCCGACACCTCGCGCTGGGTTGCGATCCTCTCGATCGCGCTCGCGCCACTCGTCTTACTTCTGAACAAACCGCGTCTCGGCGGCCCGATTGCGGCCGAATGATCAAGGAGCGCTCGTGACTACTCGACATCTCTCAGCTCTCGCACTCTCGCTCGCGGTCGCCGCGAGCGCCGCTTCGGCCGCGCGCGCCGCGCAGGCAACGCCGCCCGCCGCGACCGTGCCTTCGCCCGAACCCTCGCCCGTGTCGCCGGCGGTACCCTCGGTTGCGCCGGGATTCAAAGCGCCGGACGTTCGACCGACCGCGGCCGATGTCGTGGGCGTGACGCAGCAGCCCTTCGTCGGGATCGCGCTGCCGGACGCGATCGGCATGGCGCTCATGAAGAACCCCGATCTCGCCGTCGCCGCCGCGAACGCCAAGATCGCGTCGTATCAGATTCGCGCGGCGCGCGGCGCGTACGACGTGCGCTTCATGATCGAGCCCTCGATCAAGCACGCCAAGAGCGCGCCCGAGAACGCGTTCTTCGCGGGTCCGAACTTCGGCCCGGTCGAGCAGAACATTCAAAATCTCAAAGCGGGCGTTTCGGGGCAGCTACCGCTCGGCACGCAGTATAGCGTGAGCCTCGCGCAAACGCGCGTCGACGACAACACCGTCGTCAACGCGTTCGACCCATACTATTTGGCGAGCCTCGATCTCTCGGTCACGCAGCCGCTGCTGAAGAACGCGGGGATCAATCAGAGCAAGCTGCAACTCGAACTCGCGCGCATCGGCGATAGCGCGTCGCGTGCAGGGGCGCTCGCCGCGGCTTCGACCACGATCGCGAACGTCGAGAACGTGTATTGGGATCTCGTCGCCGCGTGGCGCAACGCCGCCATCCAAGAGGCCGCGCTGCGCAACACGATCGCGCAACAAAACAGCAACGTGCGCCTGGCGAAGAAGGGCGCGGCCGCGCCGATCGACGCGGTCGAATCTTCGACGCAGGTCGCCGTGTACCAAGACAACGTCTTCTCGGCGCTGCAGACCGTCTCGGAACTGCAGAACCAGCTCAAGAGCTTGATCGTGGACGATCCCGCCGATCCGATCTGGCGCGCGAACCTGATGCCGACCTCGCCCGTGCAGCAGCTCCCCGCCGCGCCGCATCTCTCCGACGAGCTGACGCTTGCGATGCAGCATCGTCCGGAGCTCGCGCAGGCGCAAGCGGCGCAAGCGCAAGCCAATGCCGACCTCGCCTTCGCGAAAAACCAGATGCTGCCGCAGGTCGACCTGCAACTGCAGTACCAAGGCAACGGCTTCGCCGGTAACGCGCTCCCGCCGCTGGCGGCTTTCGGCGCGCAGGTTCCGCCGGGGTATCTCGGCGGCACGTACGGCAACGCCTACGGCAACCTCGGACGCTTTCCGACCTACTCCGCGGGGGTGGTGATCTCGACGCCGATCGGCAACAATACCGCGCGCGCCGATCTCGCCGTCGCGCACGAACAGCAGCGCATCGCAAAGATCCAGAGCAACGGCGTGGACGAGCGCATCGTCTTCGACGTGCGTAATGCCGTGCAGGGCTATCAGTCGGCGCTCGCGCGTCTCTATGCGGCGCGCCGCGCACGCGAGAACGCGCAGGCCGTGTACGCGAGCGAGGAGCGTAAGTTCAAGAACGGCGCATCGACCACGTTCCTCGTGCTGCAACGTGAGACCGAGCTCGTTGCCGACGAAGGCCGCGAACTCCAGGCGCAGACCGATCTCAATAAAGCGATCGTCGAAATGCAGCGCGCCGACGGAACCATCCTCCAGGCTAATAACGTTGCTCTGGATACACTCGGGAAAGGAGATCTGCAAAAGTGACGAGCGGACATCGAGCGATGCGACGCACGCGCCTGAGCGCGCTCACCCATCGCAAACTCCAAGAGCGTTCGGCCGTGCTCTACGCACGCGAACTCAACCGCTGGAATAGCCGCTTTACGCGCTAGACTCCGGCCGCCGCGCGATCCACGAGCCAGAGCAATCGGCCGTCGCTCGGTGCAATCGTCTGTGACGGAAACCGCGAGGGCTCGTATGGGCCCTCGCGGACGTTTTTTAGGGTTTCGCGTTTGCCCGTTCCCTCCACCGCGAACGCGACTGTGCGCGCGGCATTGAGCACGCGCGGCGTGAGCGTGAGGCGCCACTGCGCCTGCGAGGGTGCGTAGACCGCGCGCACGAGCGCGTCATCGTCGGCGTGTGGGTCGCTGCCGGGAAAGAGCGAGGCGGTGTGCCCGTCGGGGCCCATGCCGAGCAGGGCGAGATCTAGGCGCGGTGCTTTGCCGAGCACGGCGACCAATTCGTCGCGATAGGCGCGCGCGGCGCGCGGCGGATCGTCTTCGCCGCGCATGCGATGCACGTTCTTCGCCGGAATGCCGACCGCATCGAGAAACGCCAGGCGTGCCATGCGATAGTTCGACTGCTCGTCGTCGGGCGGCACGCAGCGCTCGTCGCCGAAGAAGACCGCGATCGCACTCCAATCGAGCGCGCGCGCTTCGGGCAGGCGAGCGAGCAGCGCGTAGGCCGCCTTCGGCGTCGTTCCGCCCGCAAGCGATATCGCGAACGAGCCGCGCGCGGCGATCGCCGCATCGGCCTCGCGCACGATCAGGCGCGCGAGCGCGTCGGCGACGTCGGCGGGCGTTGCGAAGATGTCGAGGGTCCCGCGCTCGATGCTCATGCCGTCGCCGATTCCGCGCGCTCGATGAGATGTTTGGCCATGCGCAGCGCCTGGTCGAAGATATCGTCGCGACGGCGCATGAGGATCGCGCGCTCGACGAGGGTCGCGATGTCGAGCGAGTGCAGCGGCGCGCAGCGCTCGCCGCGTGCGTGCGCGCCTTCGACCCGCAGGCAGACGGCACCGGGATCGTCGGCGTGCACCTCGGCCGAGAATCGCGCGTTCGCGGAGGCGAGCACGACGCGTTCGAGGCGGCGCGGCGCACCCTCGCGCACGAGCGAGAACTCGACGATCGCACCTTCGCGATTGCAGAATTGCGTCGGCGCGCACGGCGCCCAGCCGAGCCGGCTCGCGATCCAGCCGAGCAGATAGTACATCTCCGGATCCGAGCCCGCGGCGAGTTCCACGCGCTCGATGCGCGAGAGCTCCTCGACGAGCTCCGGTTCGTCGAAAAAGCCCGCGATCAGGTCCTGCCAGGCTGCGAGGCGCAGGTAGGCGATATCCTGTACCACGATCTCCGGGTGCGCGTCGCGAAAGGCGCAGAGATCGTGCAGTCCGCTCGCGCCGACGTCGATGACCGAGGTGCTGCAGATAACGGTGGTCGCGATGGCCGCGAGGGCGCCGAAGCGCGCGTCGCTCACGAGTCCGTTGGCGATCCAGGCGAGCACGATGGGTGCTTCGGAGAGCGCGTTGGCGCGTAACGCGGCGGCAAGTTCGTGATCCGAGGCGCCGAGTGCGCCCATCTCGATCCATTCGCCGCGCTCCGTCGAACGATCGTCGCCGCCTTCACCGAGCGGACGGGCCGCATCGAAGACGATGACCCGCGCCGGATGCTTATCCGCGAGTGCGTGCGTGCGTTCGCGCGCCCATGCGCCGATCTGCGCATCCTCGAAGAAGAGCGCGAAGGTCATCGTGGCGGCGCTCATGGCGCCCGCCTGATGACGCGCGTTCACAACGGGCGCCACTCGGCGAAGAGCTCGCGTGCCGAGGCCGGCCCCTGGGTTCCCGCCGGATAATTGGGAAAGCCGAAGTCTTTGGTGTTCTCCCACACGTCGAGCACCGGCGAGACGATCTCCCATGCGCGTTCGACGGCATCCCAACGCGTGAAGAGCGTTTGATCGCCGCGCATCGCGTCGCCGATGAGCCGCTCGTACGCGGGCGGCGACTGTACGCCGAAACCCGTGCCGTAGTTGAAATCCATGAAGACGCTGCGAATGTGGCTCTTCGGTCCGGGAACCTTCGCGGAGAAGCGCATCGCCACGCCCTCTTCGGGCTGGATCTTCATCACGAGCACGTTGTTTTCGATCGTATCGGTGCGCTCGCCGTAGATGCGGTGCGGAATCGGTTTGAAGGTGACGGCGATCTCCGAGACCTTCTTCGCGAGCCGCTTGCCGGAACGCAGATAGAAGGGCACGCCCGCCCAGCGCCAGTTGTCGATGTGCAGTTTGACTGCGGCGAAGGTTTCGGTGTTCGAGTTGGGATCGACGTCGGGCTCGTCGCGGTAACTCTGTACCGGTTTGCCGTTGATCTGGCCCGCGCCGTACTGCCCGCGCGCCGACATCGAGCCGACCTCGTCGTGCGTGGGCGGCATGATCGCGGAGAAGACCTTGAACTTCTCCGAGCGGATCGCATCGGCATCGGGGCCCGACGGGGCTTCCATGGCGACGAGCGCGAGCAAGTTCATCACGTGATTCTGGATCATGTCGCGCAGCGCGCCCGCGTTGTCGTAGTAGCCGCCGCGCAATTCCACGCCCAATTGCTCGGCCGCGGTGATCTGCACCGACTCCACGTAATTGCGGTTCCACACCGGCTCGAAGATCGTGTTGGCAAAGCGCAGCGCCATGATATCTTGCACGGGTTCTTTGCCGAGGTAGTGATCGATGCGATAGACTTCGCTCTCACGAAAGACGCGGTCGACCGTCTGCTGAAGCGCGCGCGCCGAAGCGAGGTCGGTGCCGAACGGCTTTTCGATGATGATGCGCGCCCAACCCTCGGCATGCTCGCCGCCGTTGAGTCCGGCGTGCTTGAGGTGCTCGATGATCGTCGGAAAGACCGACGGTGGGGTGGAGAGGTAGAAGAGTCGGTTGCCCTTCGTGCCGAGCTCTGTGTCGTTCTGCTCGAGCCGCTTCTTCAGCGCGGCGTACGATTTGGTGTTGTCGAAGTCCGCGGTGATGTAGGAGATGCGGCGCTCGAAGTCTTCCCAGATCGCGCCCTGCGGGCGCTGGTCGGGCGGGCAGAATTCGTCGAGCTGCTCCTTCGAGTATGCCCGAAATGCATCGTCGTCGTACTTCGAACGCGAGAACCCGACGATCGCGAAGTCATTGGGTAGAATACCGCGCACGCGCAGCGCGTACATTGCGGGCAGCAGCATGCGTTTGAACAGATCGCCGCTCGCACCGAAGAAGACGATCGTGCACGGATCGGTGATGCGATCGCTCGCGATGCCCGCGCGCAGCGGGTTGACCGCGCCGTCGCCGTTCGCCGAGACCGTCGCGAGAGCCTCAGACATGGCTCTCCGACTTCACTGCGTGGCCGCCGAATTGATTGCGCAGCGCCGCAATCACCTTCGCGCTGAACGACTCGTCCTGACGGGAGACGAAGCGCTGCAGCAGCGAGAGCGTGATGACCGGAGCGGGCACGTTTTGATCGATCGCGGCCTGGACCGTCCAGCGACCCTCGCCCGTGTCGTCGACGTAGCCGCGAATCTCGGCGAGCTTCGGATCGGCCTTGAACGCGAGCACGGCGAGTTCGAGCAGCCACGAGCGCACGACGCTGCCGTGACACCACACCTCCGCGAGCTGTTGCATGTCGAACTCGAACGGCGACGATTCGAGAATCTCGAAGCCCTCGCCGTAGGCCTGCAGCATGCCGTACTCGACGCCGTTGTGCACCATCTTCGAGAAATGACCGGCGCCCGCGCGTCCGACGTGCGCGTAGCCGCCCTCGGGTGCGAGCGTCGTGAAGATCGGCTCGCACTGCTTGACCGCATCGTCATCGCCGCCGACCATCAGGCAGTAGCCCTCGGTCAGCCCCCACACGCCGCCGCTCGTACCGGCGTCGACGAGGTGCACGCCTTTGGCCTTGCAGCGTTCGTAGGCGGCGAGGCCGTCTTGCCAATTCGTGTTGCCGCCGTCGATGATGACGTCACCGCTGCCGAGGATGCCGAGCAGTTCGTCGATGGTTTCGTCGGTAGGTTTGCCCGACGGAACCATGATCCAGACGACGCGCGGCGAGCCCTGGAGCTTGCCGACGAGGTCGGCGAGCCCCGTTGCTGCGGTCGCGCCGCCGGATGCCGCATGCGCCACGGCATCCGTGCTGCGATCGTAGACGACCACGTGATGTCCGCCGCGCAGCAAGCGCGTCGTCATGTTTGCGCCCATCTTCCCGAGTCCGACCATTCCGATTTGCATGAGTGTTCTCGTTTCCGTTTCTCGCGTTTACGCGTGGGCGGTGAGTGCGTCGTCGATGGCGGCCACGAGCGCGCGCAGCGCCGCGTCGATATCGCCGTGGAGATGAATGCGGGCGCCGCGGCGTGTGCGCTTGTCGAGCGACTGCCAGTCGCCGAGTGCCTGCGCGGCGAGCAGCGTGCGGAAGCCCACGTTCATGCCGGGGATCGTCGGATCGCTCGGCTCGTCGCCGGTGATCTGCAGCATGACGGCCGTATCGGGGCCGCCCTTGTGCAGTTGTCCGGTCGAGTGGAGGAAGCGCGGACCGAATCCGACCGTGGTCGCGACGCGGCATGCGTCGCGGATCTTCAACCGCAACTCATCGAGCAGCGACAGATGCTCGGCGTTGCGCGCGATGTACGCGCAGATCGCGACGTAGTCGCTCGCGGTCACCTGTTTGAAGATCGCGCCGAGCGCCGCCGAGGCATCGCTCGCGACGATGCGCTTCGAGCCCGTAAGGAAGGTGATATCGAAGTGCGCGCCGTCCACGTTTGCGGTGGGTTCGGCCATCGTGCCGTTCGTATGGTACTGCTCGAGGAGCGCCTTCGTATTATCTTTGGATTCTTGCACGTTCGGCTGGTCGAACGCGTCGATGCCGAGGATCGAACCGGCCGCCGCCGTCGCGATCTCCCACAGGTAGAACTGTTCGCCGAGATCGTACTCGTCGTTGAGCGCCAGGCGAATGACCGGATGCCCCGCGGCTTCGAGCGCAGCGAGCTTCTCGGCAACGCCCGGTTGCGGATCGGGCATGTTGGCGCCGACGTACACGAAGACGCGATCGTTGCCATAGTCGGCGGGCGTGCCGAGCGCCTCGCCCTCGATCGGCACGATGCCCTTGCCGAGCTTGCCGGTGGATTCGGCGATCAGCTGTTCCGCCCACGCGCCGAAGGCGGCGACGTCGGGATGGGTCAGGATCGTAAGCTTGTCGCGGCCGTTGACGGCGAGGCCGCCGATCGCCGCCCCGAAGCGCACGCCGGGTGCCTTCGCGGGCGCGACGGTTTTATCGTTCGCGTGCATCGCGCCGAGCCCGCGGTCGAGCAGCAGGTTGACGTCGTAGCCAGCGAGCGCGGCGGGCACCATGCCGAAGAACGATAGCGCGGAGTAGCGTCCGCCGATGTTCGGATCGTTTTCGAAAATGCGACGGAAGCGGTGCGCCTTGGCGACTTCGACCATGTGCGTGCCCGGATCGGTGACGGCGATGAAGTGCGCGCCCGCGTGATCGGTGCCGACGAGTTTCGCGACGCGGTCGTAGTAGTAGGCGAAGAACGCATTCGGTTCGGTCGTCGTGCCGCTCTTACTCGCGACGATGAAGAGCGTGCTCGCGAGATCGAGCCGTTCGTCGAGCTCTTGAATCTGCGTGGGATCGGTCGAGTCGAGTACGTGCAGCGTCGGCCAGCCCTTGAGCTTGCCGAAGGTATCGCCCATCACGTCGGGTGCGAGCGAGCTTCCGCCCATGCCGAGCACGACGACGTGGTCGCACTGCGCCTTGATCTCGTTCGCGAAGGCGAGCAGATCGGGGATGTGTTCGAGCAGGTGCTGCGGGATATCGAGCCAGCCGAGTGCGTGTTTGACGATCTCCGCGCCCTGCGCGTCGCTCGTCCAGGGGCTCGGATCCTTCGCCCAGAGTTTCTTCAAGAAGTCGTTCGCGCCAAGACGCGCGAGCGCGTCGTCGGCGTGCTTGGCGTTCGCGCCGAGCGAGAGCGCGACGCGCTCCGCGCCGTCGGCGAGCTGCTTTTGCTTGTACACGATCGCGCCGAGCAACGCGCCCCACGAGTCGGCAAACGACGAGACGCCCTCGACTTGGAGTTGATGCGTCACCTCGAAGAACGAGATGCCCGCGGTTTGCAACGCGCTCATCACGTCGCGCGCGCCCTGCACGTCGTTCTCGACGGTGTCGGGCGTGATGCTGCCGTGATCGAGCAGCGCGTCGAGCGTGTTCGGCGGCATCGTGTTGACGGTGTGCGGCCCGACGACGGTCTCGACGTAGAGGAGATCGGGATAGCTCGGATTCTTCGTCGAGGTGCTCGCCCAGAGCGGACGCTGCACGGCTCCGCCCGCTTTCGCGAGATCGCCGAAGTGCGCGTCGGAGAAGAGCTCGTTGAATTTCTGATAGGTGAGCTTCAGGTTGGCGATGCCGGCTTTGCCGAGCAGCGGCGCGAGGGCCGTTTCGCCCTTATCGACCTTTGCTTGGAGCAGCTTGTCCACGGCGCTGTCGATGCGGCTCACGAAGACGGAGTTCACCGAGCGAATCTTGTCGATCGGCTTGCCCTCGGCGAGGCGGCGGCGCAGACCATTGATGTAGGCTTGCGCGGTCTTCTCGTACATCTCGATGGCGAAGATCAGCGTGACGTTGATGTTGAGGCCGGCGTAGATGCACTCCTCGATCGCGGGAACGCCCTCGTTCGTGCCGGGAATCTTGACCATGAGGTTCGGGCGATTCACGCGCCCCCAGAGATCCTTGGCCATCGCGATCGTGCCTTGCGTCTCGTGCGCGAGCAGCGGCGACACCTCGAGGCTCACGAAGCCGTCGTTACCGCCCGAGCTTTCGTACACGTCGCGGAACGCGTCGCAGGCGTTCTGGATATCGGAGATCGCGAGATCCCAGAAGAGCGACTCGGCGTTCTTCTCTTCGCCGAGCAGCGAGCGCAGCTGCTCGTCGTAATCGTTGCCCGTGCCGATCGCCTTCTCGAAGATCGTCGGGTTGCTCGTCATGCCGCGCAGACCGCGATCGATGAGCCGCTTCAACTCGCCCGAGGCGAACATGCTGCGGCGCAAATTGTCGAGCCACACGCTCTGGCCGGCGTCGAGCAGTTGGTGCAATTGGTTGCTCACGTAGTTCTCCTAGCGGTGTGCGGGTGAGTTAGCGGGATGCGAGTGCGAAGCGGTCGAGCGCGCGTTGCGCGATGCGTTCGGGCGTGAACCCGAGCTCGTTCGCCACGTCGGCGAGCGGCGCCGAGAGGCCGAAGCGGTCGATGCCGAATGCGTAGCCGCGATCGCCGACCCAGCGGCTCCAGCCGAAGGTCGTGGCGGCTTCGATGGACATACGCGCCGTGCAGCCGGGCGGGAGCACCTCGTCGCGGTAGCTCTGCGGCTGCGCTTCGAAGAGTTCGAAACACGGCAGCGAGACCACGCGCGTGCGCACCCCGCGCGCATCGAGCAACTTCTTGCTCTCGAGGGCGAGCGCGACTTCGGAGCCGGTCGCAATGAGGATGAGCTCGGGGGCGCCGTCGGCGTCGGCGATCACGTAGGCGCCGCGATCCACGTGCGCGGCGCGCGCGCCGAGGAACGGCACTTTCTGGCGCGTGAGCACGATCGCCCACGGACCCGCGTGTTGCGGATCGATCGCGAGCTTCCACGCTTCGAGCGTTTCGAGCGCGTCGGCCGGACGCACGACGCGCAGGTTGGGCATCGCGCGCAGCATCGCGAGTTGCTCGATGGGTTGGTGCGTCGGTCCGTCTTCGCCGAGGAAGACGGAGTCGTGCGTGAAGACGTAGATTTCGTGCAGACCCGTCAGCGCGGCCAAACGCAGCGAGGGCTTGAGGTAATCGGCGAAGTTGAAGAAGGTCGCGCAGAAGGGCATCAAGCCGCCGTGCAGCGCGATACCGTTGCTCGCCGCGGCCATCGCGTGCTCGCGCACGCCGAAGTGGATGTTGCGTCCGGCGTAGCTGCCGGGTTGAAAGTCGCCCATGCCCTTGAGGTACGTTTTGGTCGAGGGGTCGAGATCGGCGGAGCCGCCGACGAGCTCGGGCAACGCCGCGGCGATCGCGTTCATCACCGTGCCGCCCGCGTCGCGCGTGGCGACGTTGCCATTCTCGGCGGTGAAGGTGGGCCACGGAAGATCGGCGGGCAGCTTGCCATCGAGAATGCGTTCGAGTTGGGCGGCGAGCTCGGCGTTGCTGCTCTTCCACGCATCGTAGGTCTGCTGCCACGCGGCACGCGCACGACCGCCTGCCACGCCGAGTTCGCGGAAGAATGCGAGCACGTCGTCGGGCACGTAGAACGGCGGCTCGACCGGCCAGCCGAGACGCTCTTTGGTCGCGGCGACGTTCTGCGGTCCGAGCGGCTCGCCGTGGGCCTTGAACGAATCCTGCAGCGGCGATCCGTAGCCGATGTGCGTGCGGATCGCGATCAGCGAGGGACGGTCGGTGACGTTCTTCGCGATGCGAATCGCTTCGTCGAGCGCGGCGACGTCGTTGCCGTGGCTTACCTCGACGAGTTGCGTGTGCCAGCCGCTCGCGTCGAAGCGCGCGCACGCGTCATCTTCGTACGTGATGTCGGTCGGCCCGGCGAGCGAGACGCGGTTGTCGTCGTAGAGCACGACCAGCTTGCCGAGTTTGAGGTGCCCGGCGAGCGAGATCGCCTCTTGGCTGATGCCCTCCATCAGGTCGCCGTCGCCCGCGAGGCAGTAGGTGTAGTGATCCACGATTGCCGCGTCGCCGCGATTGTAGGTGGCGGCGAGTTGCGCTTGCGCGATCGCCATGCCGACGGCGTTGCCGACGCCCTGACCGAGCGGGCCCGTCGTCGCTTCGACGCCTGCGGTGTGACGCGCTTCGGGATGGCCGGGCGTCTTGCTGTGCAGTTGGCGGAAGGCGCGCAGATCGTCGAGCGAGAGATCGTAGCCGGTGAGGTAGAGCAGCGCGTAGAGCAGCATCGAGCCGTGGCCGGCCGATAACACGAAGCGATCGCGGTCGAACCAGTGTGGATCGTGCGGGTCGAAGCGCAGGTGGCGCGACCAGAGCGTGTAGGCCGCGGCGGCGGCACCGAGCGGCATGCCGGGATGGCCGGAGTTCGCGTGTTGCACCGCGTCCACAGCGAGAAACCGAATGGCGTTGATACGCTGCTCGTCGGCAGGGGAGTTAGGCACGAGCTCTCCTTCGCATGATTGAAGCGGGAGAGCTACCTTCGCCCTCCTACCATGATCTCTTACCCACATGCATACGCGTCAGAGTGCTGCGGCGATGAGTCCGGCGACCGTGATCAGCTTTGGAAGCACGATACGCGGACCGCGCGCGCGGTCGAAGGGCTGCGAGCGAATCCATGCCTCCCAGCTCGCGGCGGCAAGCGCGCCGCTGCGCGGGGGGCGCGGGGCGACGGTCGGCCCGGGTGCGAGCGGGAGCTGCGCCGCCAGCGTGAGCAGGAGCGCCAACCCAAGCGCGGTCGCGAGGCTCGCCTCGCCCGCACGGCGGTCGCGCGGCCGCAGTGCGATGGCCACGAAGAGCGCGGCGCAGAGCACCGAGGTAGCGGCGAGAACCGGCGAGCGCGCGGCGGCGAACCACGGTACCGCGAGTACCACCGCGCACGCGATCCAGCGGAGATCGCGAGGGTTCGGCGCGAGCGCGGCAAGCGGTGTGACGAGCGCGACGCCGAGCTCGACGTCGTGTAGGTAGGGTGCGAATGCAAGTGCGACGACGAGCGGAATCGTGACGAGCGCGGCGGCGTCGCCGCGGCGCGCACGCGTCCGCGCCGCGAGCGCGATGCCGCTTGCGAGCGCAGTCAGATAGAGCAATGCGCTCGTGGGTGCGATCGCCGCACTCGGAACCCCGAGTTGCGCGAGCCACCACACGCTGCCGAATTGGTCGGCGGCATGGTACTCGCTATGCGCCTGCGCGGGCAGCACCGCCGAGACGTAGGATGCCGCGACCGTCGGACCGAGGGCGGCAACGTGCAGCGCGAGCAGCGCCGCCCCTCCGAGCGCGAGCGTGAGGCGTGCGCGCGGCAGCAACACGGCGAGTGCGACCACAACGGGAATGCCGACGTGCGGTTCGATGGTCGCCGCGAGCGCGCAGAGAGCCGCGATGGAGGCGTTGCCGCGACGCGCGTACGACGCGCACGCCGCGATCGCCGCGCAGAAGATCGGCGCGGGCTGCCCGACGCCGATCGGCAACAGCGCGACCGGCACGAAGAGCAGCGCCGCGACCGCGAACGGCGGCGCGCGCGAGAGCAGCGATCCGTACCACACGGTAACGCCGAAGCCGACGCAGAGGACGACGAGCCAGATGGCCTTCGCAACGCCGAACGACGCGAGCGCGAGCAGTGCGAAGAGTGCGAGCGTTGAGCCCGGATACGCCGCGGGCTCGCTGTACCCGGGCAGATACGCGTGCGGCCAATACGAGCGTTCGCACGCCGTCAGCGGCTCGATCGTGTACGGATTCGCGCGCGTGCGCACCGCGTTGCCCGCGCAGTAAAAGATGACGAAGTCGGTCGCGTGGTAGCGCGAGGTGACGCGCGGATCGCCGATCAGGCGCGCGAGTTGCGGAGCGAATCCGAAATAGGCGAGCGCGACGACGCATGCGAAGGTGCTCGCGGCGAGACGAATAGGCACAGATCCAGCATCGCAGATTCGTGCGCGGTACGCAGGGGCGGGCTTGCCCTGCGCTGCTTACCCGTTCGGGGTAATGACGGCGCGCCCGTCGAGGGTGCCGTCGTGCAGCGCGCGGTACGCATCGGCGACGCGGTCGAGCGAGAAGCGCGTCACGTGCGCGTGCAGGCGGCCGCGCGCGGCGAGCGCGATCACCTCGCGCAATTCGGCGATGGAGCCGTAAAACGGCGTGGAGACGCGCGCGCCCCAAGCGATTTTGCCCTGCGCGTACGGCATCACGCCGCCGCCGAGGCCGACGATCAGCATCTCGCCGTCGGCGCGCACGAGCTTGCGCGCGAGGTCGATCGTTGACTGAGCGCCGACGAAGTCGAACGCCACGTCTACCGCGGCGCCGTGGGTGATCTCGCGCACGCGCTCGAGAGCGTGCTCGTCGGCGACGACGGTCTGATCGGCGCCGAGCTCGCGCGCCGAGGCGAGGCGCGCTTCGGAGAGATCAACGGCGATCACGCGCGCGGAGGTGAGCGCGCGCAGGATCTGCAGCGCCATGTGACCGAGGCCGCCGATGCCGACGACGAGCGCCGTCGCGTCGGGCGCGAGCAGCGGCAGCGCGCGTTTGACCGCGTGGTAGGGCGTGAGCCCCGCGTCGGTGAGCGGGGCGGCGTCGCGCGGCTCGAGGTCGCCGAGCGGCACCAGGTAGCGCGCGGCGGGCACGATCATGTGCGTGGCCATGCCGCCGTCGCGTCCGAGCCCGCCGCCGAGCAAGAGCGCCTGGCGCTCGCAGTAGTTCTCCGCCGAGATGAGGCACGCGCGGCAACGACCGCAGCCCCACGCGCAGTAGATCGCGACCGCCTCGCCGAGTGCCACGTTGCGTACACCCGGGCCGACGGCTTCCACCCAACCCGTATTCTCGTGACCGAGCGTGAAGGGCGGGGTGAAGAACGATTTGCCCGCCGCGGTCGCCTCGATCACGTGCAGATCGGAGTGACAGGCGCCGGCACCCGCGATCTTCACGAGGATTTCTCCCTCGCGAGGCTCGGTGATCGGCAGGTCGTCCACGAGGCGCGGTCCGTCGGCGAAGAGACGATAGGCGTGCATGAAAGCTGCTTCGCCGCAGCGTAACGATACGCCCGGCATGAAGAACGACACGTTGCGCGAGGCCATCTTGGCGCTCGCAGCCGGAGATGGTGACGTGCGGGGCCGCGAGGGCCGCGCCGTTGATGAAGTGATCGAGGCGCTCGACGAGGGCGCGCTGCGGGTGGCCGAGCCGAACGCGAACGGCGACTGGAGCGTGAACGCGTGGGTGAAGCAGGCGATCCTGCTCTACTTCGCCCGGCGCGACGTGGCGTGGATGGGGGAGCGCGAAGGCGACGGCCTGCTGTTCTACGACAAGCTCCCGATCAAACGTAATTATAAGAAGCTCGGCGTGCGCTGCGTGCCGCCCGGCGTGGCACGCTACGGCAGCTTCCTCGGCCGCGGCGCGATCTTGATGCCCGGCTACGTGAACATCGGCGCCTACGTGGACGAAGGCACGATGATCGACACGTGGGCGACCGTCGGTTCGTGCGCGCAGATCGGCAAGGGCGTACACCTTTCGGGCGGCGTGGGGATCGGCGGCGTGCTCGAACCGCCGCAGGCATCGCCCGTGATCGTGGAAGACGGCGCGTTCGTCGGATCGCGCTGCATCGTGGTCGAGGGCGTGCACGTTGAGCGCGAGGCCGTGCTCGGCGCTGGCGTGGTGCTGACCGCGAGCACGCCGATCGTGGACGTGCGCGGCGAGCAGCCGGTGACGACGAAGGGTCGCATTCCGGCGCGCTCGGTCGTGATTCCGGGCACGCTTCCCAAGCGTTTTCCGGCAGGCGAGTTCGGCGTGCCGTGCGCGCTCGTGATCGGCACGCGCAGCGAATCTACCGATCGCAAGACCTCGTTGAACGCGGCGCTGCGCGAGTACGAGGTGGCGGTATGAACCCGAGCGTGCTCGCGATCCCCGGTTCGTTGATTCGCGAGGTCGCGGCGAAGAAGAAGCCCACCTCGATTGACCTCGGACTCGGCGAACCCTCGCTGCTGCCGAACCAGGCGCACTTCGAACACGCGATGCGCTACGTGGCGAAACACGGCGTGAAGTACACGCAAAACGCGGGCGACCCCGCGCTGCGTGAAGCGATCGCGCGGCATTACGACTATCCGGGCATGCACGCCGCTGAGAACGTATGCGTGACGACGGGCTCGCAAGAGGCGATGTACGTGACGCTCAAGACGCTGCTCGATCCCGCCAAGGACGAGTTGCTCGTGGTGGAGCCGACCTTTCCGTCGTACGTCAAGATGGCGAAGCTCGAAGGTGTCGCCGTGCGCGGCGTGACGATGAGCGAGGACGACGATTTCGCGATCGACGCCGAGCGCATCATCGCGGCGATTGGCGAGCGCACGCGCGCGATCGTGATCTGTTCGCCGAACAATCCGACGGGGCGCGTGATCCGTCGCGCCGAGGCGGAGAAGCTGGTGCGCGCGCTCGAGGCGCGCGGCGGCGAACCGATCTGGCTGATCCACGACGAAATCTACCGCGAGCAGACGTTCACCGCCGATGAGGCGTACCTCGCGGACCTCTATCCGTACACGGTCGTGACGAACTCGGTGAGCAAGTCGAACGCGCTCACCGGCTTGCGCCTGGGATGGATTCTCGCGCCCGCCGACTTCATCGCCGCCGCGATCAAAGCGCACGCGTGGTTGACCTCGTGCGCGGATACCTTCGCGCAGCAGGTGGCGCTGCACGTCTTCACCACGCTCGGCGGAATCGGCGAACAAGTCACGTGGTATCGCGAGCAGCAGGCCGGCGTGCTGGACGCGCTCGCGCGCAGCGGCGTGCGCTACATCGCGCCCGAGGGGAGTTTCTATGCGTGCATGCGTTTGCCCGAAGGCGTGCGCTCGCTCGACGCGGCGCTCGAATTGATCGAGGAGCATGACGTGCTCGCGATTCCGGGCGGCGCATTCGGCGCGTCGTTTGAGTCGTGGCTGCGCTTGAGCTGGGTGGCGCCGATCGAGCAGGTGCGCGAGGGCATCGCGCGCATCGCCGCCTACATTCGCGACGCATCGGCGGGCTGATCGTGCGCCGAATCGCGGCCGTCGTGGCGCTGCTCTGCGCGAGCGCGCCGCTCTTCGCGACGGCCTCCGTCTCGTCGAGCGCGCAACTGCGCGCGGTCAAGGCCGCCGCTGTGCCACCCTTCGCCGTGCCGATCGTCGCCGCATCGTGGCCGCAGGCGCTCGTGGCGCGCGAATTCGTGGATTTCACCGCGCGCCATCCCTCGCCGTATCCCACGACCGCCTACCTGCTCTACGACGATACGAACCTCTACGTGGGCTTTCATTGCGACCAGGCGGGCGTACCGATCACCGCTTCGCAGCGCGTGGATCACGCGGGCGTGGGCAGTGACGATCACGTGTCGTTCGCCATAGACACCGCGGGCAACGGCACGCGCACGTACACGTTTCGCGTGAATCCGCTCGGCGTGCACGATGAGTCGTCGAGCGAGAACGCGCGCTACGCGCCGACGTGGCGCTCGACCGCGCGCGTGGCGCCCGATGGCAGTTACGACGTGATGATGATCGTGCCGCTCGCGGATATCCGCGCGCAGGCCGCGCCCGTGCAGTCGTGGCGCTTCAATTTCGAGCGCTTCGTCGCCGCGCGGAATGCCGATACTACCTGGGCGTACGAACCCGCGATGCAGAGTATCGCGAGCGTGCAGTACTGGCCGGTCCTCGCCGATCTGCACCTGGGCGCCGCCGCGGCGCGCCCGAAGCCGCAAGCCGATCTCTACACGCTTGCGAGCGCGGGCGGCGATCACAATCTCTTTCAGAACGGCATCGGTACCTTCGAGCGTACCGCGCCGCGCAGCGTGGGCCTCGACGTCACCTATCCGTTCACGAATACGCTCGCCTTCGTCGGCACGCTCGCGCCGGATTTCTCGAACGTGGAAGAGGATCAGACGACGATCCAGCCGCAGGAGTTCGCGCGCGCGTACAGCGAGTACCGGCCGTTCTTCGCCGAGGGCGCGCAGTACATCAACGCGATACCGCAGATCGGCGATTTCAGCGGCAACTCGATGTTCTACACGCCGTCCATCGGCATCTTCGATCGCGGCCTGAAGATCGAGGGTACCGCCGGTCGCAGTGCGATCGGTGCGCTCAATGTGGTGGGCCCCGGCGTGGACGACGACGCCGCCGGCTACGCCTACACCACGCCAGGCGGCGATTTTTCGCTCAGCGCGCAGAGCGTGATCGCCAACCACGACGGCTTGCACGACGCGACGACCGGGTTCGGGCTCGCGCGTCTGAATCGCCGCTCGGGCGAGATCACGCAACTCGCGCTCTCGACCGAACGCGACCCGGCGCTCGGCGTGGCCGCGCACGATTTCAACGTGAGCGAAGGCTTGCGTAACGAGCACTTCACCTTCGTCGGCTACTATCGCGATACGAGCGCGGGATACGCGCCGCTCGACGGCTACACCGCCGTGAATGACGCGCGCGGCCCGGCGCTCGTTGCGGGCTACCGCGGCACCGGCTCTTCGCACAGCCCGATCCTTTCGTATCAGGTCAATACGACGTTCGATCGCTATCTCGCGCGCGACGGCTCCGTGCGTCAAGCCGACATCAACGCGTTCTACAACGTGCAGTTCAAGAATCTGATCTCGCTGCAAGGCTTCTTCGGGCCGAGCGAGTTGCAGATCGCTCCGGGCACGATCGCCTGGTTCAACCGCCGACAACTGCAACTCGGCTACGCCGAGGGCACGCCGAATAACGCGCTTGTGTCGTACACCTGGGGGCCGTTTGCCGGGTTCTACGTCCAGCAGACGCAGGCGGCGACCGCACGCGTCTTCGGGCGCTACGCCCTCGACCTCGAGTACGACGGCAACATCGAGCGCACGGCTGCCGGTGGGGCGATCTTTGGTTCGCAGTGGCTGCGCCGCGCCGCATTTTCTCGCGCCTTCGGAAGCAGCGCCTCGATCGGTGTTGCGCTGCGCGCGATCAACGGCACCGGCGGCTTCGCCCAGCCGGGCACGAATTTCTCGCTGCTCTATCAGCAGCGCTTCGTGAACAGCGACCTGCTCTACGTCGAGTTCGGCACGCCCGCGGCTTCGCGCACGCTGCATCGCTTCGTGGTGAAGTACGTGTTCCACGCGGGCGGCGGCTCGGGCACATAATGCATCTGCGCTGAGGGTGCCTGCGGTTGTAGGCGCCATGAAGATTGGAATTCTCGGCAGCGGAAGCGTTGCCCAAACCCTGGCGGCCGGCTTCGTGAGTCGCGGACACGATGTGATGCTCGGAACGCGCGACGCGAAGAAGCTCGCGCAGTGGCAGGCCGACACGGGTGCGAAGGCATCGGTCGGCTCGTTCGCCGATGCCGCGGCCTACGGCGAGGTCATCGTGCTCGCAACGCTCGGCACCGCCACGCTCGACGTGATCGGGCAGATTGGTGCGGCGGCGTTCGCAGGCAAGACCGTGATGGATGCCACCAACCCGCTCTCGCACGACGGTGGCGAACTCTCGTTAACGCTCGGCTTCTCGGATTCGCTCGGAGAGCAGATCCAGCGCGCCATTCCCGACGCGCACGTGGTGAAGGTGTACAACAGCGTCGGAGCACCGCTCATGGTGGACCCGAAGCTGCCCGGCGGCCCGCCAGACATGTTCATCGCCGGGAACGACGCGCAGGCGAAGCAGCGCGTGACGACGATCGTGGAGGCCTTCGGATGGGGCGTGGTTGACGCTGGCGGTATTGAGGCCGCACGACTGCTCGAACCCCTGTGCATCCTCTGGGTCGATTACGGCGTACGCACCGGGACCTGGAACCACGCCTTCAAATTGCTCCGAGGCTAAGTAGGCCAAACGGCCCAGCGCCTCTACCGGGTAGCGTCGGGCATCGCGTCCAATTCGATGGTGATGCCCGAACGCGCAACACGAAGCGAAAAGAGTGCAGTGTGTCGAGCCGGATTCCTCGACCATCGTCGGTAAACGCATGAGCTTCTCGCCGCCCTCGGTGGTGGCATGGCCCGTCGTCCATAGCGAAATTTGAAGTTGCAGATTTGCGCGCTTATCTTTTGGCGCTCAAGGCCTTGCACGCCGAAACGGCCCTTTGCGAAAATAAGTGTACGAGCATAGAAACGGATGCGTTCTCGGTCGTCATCCGTGTATTGCCTAAGGAAATATGGCTGGACTTTATGCCGCCCCTGAAGGGTCGCGGCTCAGATTACGGGGGCGTGGTTTACGTGATTGATCGAAAGACACTGAAGATCGTGCACGTAATGTTGGGCCAGTGATTGCGCGGAGAAACCATGAAGAGCGGGCCAAGTGGGCTACCCTAGAAGATGCGATGGACGCCGTCAAAGTCACGGATCACTGTCGGCATTCGTTTCACGATGGATTCCCAGAGGGAAAACGTTGATACGAGTCATTCGGCATTCGCAAGCGAACCTTCGGGCGGTAGCCTTTCGGCTGCTGCGTGGAGCGGTGTCGGTGATGCCGTCGGCGTCCCTGTTCGCGTGCGCGCACGGGCATACCGGTGCAGCGGCTTCACCTGCGGCGAGCGGGATCGCTGAGCCTCAGTCGCATGAAGTTCGGATAGGGGCTGGGCTGGCTTGTAGCGTGACGGGCCATGTCGGAAGTCCGAGCTTCGCCGTCCATGATATTGGGCGCTCAGGCGTTCCTTCGGTGAATGCGACGGAGCTTGCGATGATTCGATCAATCATGCGATACGTCCACCCATCGACACTCCGTTTCGCACGTGTTCCGCAATTCATCGTATTCGATGCTCAATACGGTATGTGTCCGGGTGCACCGCACGAAGTGCTCAACGCCGTCGCTTGTACTATGGTATATCAGCCTTCTGATGAACACTCGGGGCCATTTGCCGCGCCGGGAGGATGCTGCAATCATCCACGGCCATGGATTCCCCGCGATCATGGAACTTTGAGCGCGCCTGCATGGACAACGTATGATAATAATCACTAAGAAACCGATATAAATGATCGGGCCAAAGCGCGGACAATCGCGAGATGTTCAAAGTGCGAGCCGATCGCAGATGTGGCGCTGGGTGATCCTGCTCAGCATTTATTGGCTTTCAGCGCTCGTCGTCTTTTGCGCTGCTAATGTAAGTAGCGAGATCGCTGCACCATTGGCAACGTTGCTTTCAGGATGCGCGAGTGTTGTTTATGCGTTTCGCGTCCTCCGTTGGCGTTCATGGTTGCTCAAGCTCGTCGTGTGCGCATCCTTGATCGCGGTAACAGCAACGATATCTTTTTATTCCGTGGAGACGTACCGATGGTTAACGTGGGATCCGATCGGAGACTCGACGGATGTGGGTCTAAGCCTTTTACCATCAGTTAATAAGGCACTCCACCCCCAGGTTGGAATCCGGTTCTCGCGGTTGAGCGGACTAAAGGTTGGAGTCATGACGTCTAGAGGTGTTCCCGGATAATCGACTATTCCCGGAGTGCTTGGTCTAAGGGGATCGTGGCCCGCTCTCTAATCCTGGAGCGGTCTGCTTCCGTGGAGGTTGCCGTAGTGGTCCGGAGCCAGCGAAGTCGTACCAATGTCGAGTAATTGCTGCTGTCTCTCCCACGACAACCTCGAGCGGCGGATGAGCCAGGTCGCCTAACGTCCAAGTCTCACCTATCCGTGGAACCGGGCTAACTCTAGCCATCATAGCTTCAACTTGGAGGTTACGTCGTGCGCCGGATGCTCAGCGTAGTTGCAATAATCTTGCTTATTGCTTGTGCGCCTGTTAGCCAGCAAGTAATCGCTCCAGGTAGCTATGCTGGTGCGGGGATTGGCATTGCGATGGTGCTCCGAGTTGATAAGGGCCCAAATCATTTTGACGTATGGTTTGCGAATCAGGATGGATCTGGTGTCTCTGACAAGAGCTATGATTTATTGAGCGTTCCCTCGAAAAGGATGTTTCAAGTGGTTTCGCACGGCAAGAACTGTGGCTCTGCATCGATAGCTCGCGCCGGATCAGCTTTAAGATTTCAATATGGTAAGCACTCCGTGCTATTGACAAGGGTTCCGGAGACAGCAGTCCCGCAACTCGTACACTCGGTTGAGTTAACGGAGCAGTCGTATCGCGTTGAGGCTAGTCCATCCAAAGAGTACCGAGCTGAAATCGATCACGCGGCGATGCTACCCTCGTGTTCGCTCAAGTGACGGGCGATAGCCCATTTGCTAATCCAGTAATACCTGGCCCCGGTTCGCATGGGGGGTCATGTACCAGATTTCTTCGTATCGGAGATGCTCGAGCCCCCGTCGAATCGAGAGAATGGGTTTTTGAGTACGCCCAAACGGAGCTGTGACCTTATGTATATGCTTAATGAGTTCTGTCGTACAGGCAACTTTCAACCCGTCGAGGTGCTTACCGTACGTGGGTCATGCATCGCTCACTAGCCGTTTTCGCCATGATTGCCTTGCTTGGTGCTTCGCGTTCCGACGCGGGTCATGCCATAGACCAAGCCCTCTTGCTGCAGACTGCCTCAGTAGCAAGCAGAACAGCCACGATTGATGGGGAGATGGCGAATGCGATGTCCCATGCATTAGCGGACGCCGAAAAAATTAGGGATTGGCCTGTGCAGGCCGAAGTTTTGGGTCTTTATCGCGTTGCGGTCAGTCGGGTCGGTGATGAGATACTGGTCTCGTTTCTTCCTGGGGCAAAAGTCGCGCGATTTACTCCGGAATGTCGAGTTATCAGATATTGTTTTACCTTGCGCTATGAATTTGATAGAACGGGAACTAAGATTATAAAGAGATATTTTGAACCACATTAAGTTTGAATAGAGGTGGCTCGGTTGCGCCCGGAATCGTGTGTAAAAGCGGTGCCGACCTCCTGCCGGGGGACGGTGCCTCTGTGAGTCTGAGCCCACTTTCTAATCCATCAGCAATTGTGTCACGAATCGAGGCGCCTGAGGTGAGCGCCATGGTCGCGCTGTGCACCCTCGTGAGTGTGATGTCTAGCTCTCGCCTATAAATCCCGATACGACCAGGGGCCGAGTGGGCCGCCGTAGATTTGCACCATGCGATCGGGGGCCAGGTACTCTTTTGCCACGCGCTCCACGTCGGCGGCGGTGATGTTGGCGAAGCGGTCGTTGAGGGTGCGGTAGTAGTCCATCGGCAGCGAACTCGTGCCGATGTCGAGCAGTTGCTGCGCTTGGCCGTCGGCCGATGCTTCGTCGAGCAGCGCATCGCTCACGAGGCGCAGCTTCGCTTCAGCGAGTTCGGTCGGCGTCACGGGTTGGCTTTGCAGGCGCCGCAGTTCGCTGCGAACGAAGCGCACGGCTTCCTCCACGCGCGATGGCGGCGCGGCGAGTTCGATGCGGAAGTCGCCGCGATCGGGGCCCGCGTGTACCGAGCTCGTCACGCTATACACCAGGCCGCGCTTCTGGCGCAGCTCTTGCCACAGGCGCGATTCGAATGCGCCGCCCGCACCGAGGATCTGATTGAGCACGAGAAACGTGTCGTAATCCTTGCTGCTGCGAGCGACGGCCGGTTGTCCGAGTCGCACGAAGACCTGCTGTGCGTCGGTCTGCACGAAGTCGCGTCCCGCTTGCGGCGCCTTGTACGGCATCTCGCGCGCGTCGGGCGTGGGGCCCTGCGCTTTCCAATCGGCGAAGGCGGCGGTAAGCACGCTCTTCACTTGCGCGGGTGAGAGATCGCCGACCACGGCAATCGTCGTGAGGTCGGGGCGCCAGTAGGTGTGCGCGTAGGCGAGCAGATCGGCGCGCGTGATGCTCGATACGGTCGCCGGCGTCGCCATGCGGCGCGAGGGATCGTTCGGGTCCTCGATCAGGTTCGCGTACGCGCGGTTCATCATCACGCCCGAGATCGAGTTCTCCGATTGCAGGCTGTTTGCCAGTTGATCGCGCTCGAGCGAGAACCAGGGATCGGCGAAGCTCGGGTGCTCTTCGCCGTCGGCGAGAATGCGCGCGATGGTCGGAAAGTCGCGCACGAGGCCACGTGCGCTGAAGTCGGCACCGTTCTGCACGCTCGCGCCGAGCATGTCGATGGCGCGGCGGCGCGCGGCGAACGGATAGGCCGCGCTGCCGTAATCGGCCACCGACGATGCGAGGCGGCCGATGCCCTCTTTGCCGTCGGGCGTGAAGGCCGGCGACGATGCGATCGTTCCGGCGAGCACGAAGGTCGAGCGATCGCTCTTCTGCGAGACGAGCACCTTGATGCCGTTTGGCAGGGTGAACGCGGTCGGCTCGAGCGTGCTGCGCTCGGTCGTCGGCGTGCGCACGGCATGGCGAATCGCGGCGGGCTCGATGATCGGGCCGTTCGGCACGCGTTTGGAGAAGTCGTCGCTAATCGCGGTGGTGCTCTTGTTCGAAGATCCGCCGCTCGGCGCGGTGCTCGTCTGCAAGTGTCCGATGACGGTCGGCGTGGCGAGATAGTGGCGCGCGACGTCGAGCAGCGATTGCGGCGTGACCGCGGCCAAGCGCGCATCCTCATCGGCAATGCGCTCGCCCACGATGCCGTACGTGTAGCCGGCGAGATCGCCGAAGCCCGTCACCGAGTCGGCGCTGTAGAGGCGATCGGCAATCGTCAGGCGCTGCGCGGCGGTCACGAGATCGGGGGAGAACCCGTTGGCGAGCACTTGGTGCATCGTGTTCTGGTAGATCGTCTGCGCTTCTTCGGCGGTATGCCCGGGGTTGAGCACGATGAAGACGTTGAAGAGTCCGCCGTGCAGTTGCGTATCCTCTTGCGCTTGAATCGCGAGCGCCACGTTCGTCTGCACGAGCGCCTGGTAGAACGGCGAGAGCTG
>JAGWSR010000076.1 GCA_028869385.1 bacterium | reverse complement strand
TCGCGTGCAGCGTCGCATCAGCCAGCCGTCCGAGGCAGCCGTCGAGGATCTCGACTGCCGCAACGGTGGCTTCCCATTTCCCGGTGTGGCCGACCATGTCGGCGTTGGCGTAGTTCATCACGATGACGTCGTACCGGCCGCTCTCGATCGCTTCGATCGCCGCACCGGTGATCTCTCGCGCGCGCATCGCCGGCGCGAGATCGTAGGTCGCGACGCTGCGATCGGATGCGATGAGATCGCGGTCTTCGCCTTCGAACACGTCTTCGCGTCCGCCGTTGAAGAAGTACGTCACGTGCGCGTACTTTTCGGTCTCAGCGAGGCGCAGTTGCGTGAGGTGCGCGCGCGAGATCACCTCGCCGAAGGTGTCGTACTGCGGGCGCGGACCGAAGAGCACCGGGTTCGGATAGCTCTCGTCGTACTTCGTCATCGTGGCGAAGAGCAGCGATGCGTACGCGCGCTTGGCGAACGGCACCGACGCATCGCCGTTGAATGCGAGCGTGAGTTGGCGCGCGCGATCCGGGCGGAAGTTGAAGAAGATGCACGCGTCGCCGTCGTTCACCGCGCGCGTCTCGCCGACGATCGTGGCCTGCACGAATTCGTCGTTCTCGCCGCGTGCGTACGCCGCATCGACCGCTTCGCGCGCGGTAGTTGCGTGAAACGGCGCCGTGCCGTTGGCGAGCAGGTCGTAGGCGGTACCGGTGCGCTCCCAACGCTTGTCGCGATCCATCCCGTAGAAACGACCCGTGACCGAGGCGATCGCGCCGCTGCGCCCGACCGCGGCGAGTTTCTCTTCGAGTTGCTCCACATACGTCTGCGCCGAACGCGGCGGCGTATCGCGACCGTCGAGGAACGCGTGCACCGCGAAGGGCACGTTCGCGGCCACCGCCGCGTCGATGAGCGCGAAGAGGTGCACGATGGAGCTATGCACCTGGCCATCGGAGAGCAGCCCCATGAAGTGAAGCATGCGCCCCTTCGACAAGCTCAGGGTGACACATTGCGCGTCGCCCCGCGCGTTGTTTGTGTCGCCCTGCGCTTCGTTGGTGTCGCCTTGCGCTTCGTTTGTGTCACCCTGAGCTTGTCGAAGGGCGCGTTGCAGGGTTGCGTTGTGGGCGAACTCGCCCGAAGCGATGTCGTTGTCGATCACGACCACGCCTTGCGGTACCACGCGTCCGCTGCCGAGGTTCATGTGGCCGACTTCGCTGTTGCCCATGATGCCTTTCGGCAGGCCGACGAACTCGCCCGAGGCCTCGAGCATCGTCCACGGGTAGCGTTCGAAGAACGCGTTCCAATGGGGAATGTTCGCGGCGGCGATGGCGTTGCCGTGGGTGGAGCTGCTGCAGCCCCATCCGTCGAGGACGGCGAGAACGACGGGTTTGATCATCGTGTCGTGGCGTTCCTTACGAGCGTGGCGAAGACGGCGGGATCGAGCGATGCACCGCCGACGAGTCCGCCGTTGATGTGGTGGTGACTCATGTACGTGGCGACGTTCTCGGCCTTCATGCTGCCGCCGTAGAGCAGCGGCACGTCGGCGAGTGCGGGAACGCAGGCACGAATCGCGCCCATCACGCGTCCGGCCTCGGCGGGATCGCAGTTCTTTCCGGTGCCGATCGCCCAGATCGGCTCGTACGCAAGAATCACGCGCGCGATCTCGTCGTCGGTGAGTCCGTCGAGCGCGCAGCGCGTCTGCGAGACGACGCGCGTATCGGTCTCACCCGCGTCGCGCTCCTCGAGCGTCTCGCCGACCGCGACGATCGGCGTCATACCGTGCGCGAGCAGTGCCCGCACCTTGAGGTTCACCGTGCTGTCGAGTTCGTTGCAGTACGCGCGGCGTTCGGAGTGGCCGACGATCGCGTGGCTCACGCCATGCTCCTGCAGCATCGCGATGCTGATCTCGCCCGTATACGCGCCCTGCGGCTCCCAATGCACGTTCTGCGCGCCGAGTCGCACGCGCGGGTATGCGCGAAGCGCGTCGTGCGCGGCGGCGAGTGCGGTGAACGGCGGCGCGATCACGATCTCCGTATCCGCAGGCACGTCGGCCATGAGTGGAGCGAACGCCTCGACGAACGCGCGCGTCTCCGCGGCGGTCTTGTGCATCTTCCAGTTTCCGGCGATGACGGTTCTCGGCATCACGTGATCCTCCGTGTCTTAGTTCGCGAGCGCCGCGACGCCCGGAAGCACTTTGCCTTCGAGAAATTCGAGCGTCGCGCCGCCGCCGGTCGAAACGTGCGTCATCGCGCCGGCGAAGCCGAGCATGTGCGCCGCCGCCGCCGCGTCGCCGCCGCCGACGACGCTCGTCGCGCCCGCCGCCGTGGCGCGGGCGATCGCCTCGCCCACGACTTTGGTGCCGCCCTGATACGCGGGCTTTTCGTACACGCCCATCGGACCGTTGAAGACGACGGTCTTCGCCGCTTCGATCGCTTTCGCGTACGCCTGCGCGGTCGCTGGACCGATGTCGAGGATCATCTCGTCGCCCACGTTCGCGATCGCGACGGTGTGCGCGCCGGCGTCGTTGTCGAACGCGGTCGAGACGACGGCATCCACGGGCACATGGAGCGTCACGCCCTTCTCGGCCGCGCGCGTGAGGATCTCTTTCGCGGGGGCGAGATCGTCGTCGCGCAGGGATTTGCCGACGTTGACGCCTTGCGCGGCGAGGAACGTGTTCGCCATGCCGCCGCCGATGCAGAACGCGTCCACGCGCTCCATCAGGTTGAAGAAGACGCCGACTTTGTCTTTGACCTTCGCGCCGCCGATCACGCAGACGTACGGATGCGCGGGCGAGACGGTGAGCGCCGCGAGCGCGGAGAGTTCGGCTTGCATCAAGAGCCCGGCGGCGTTGGGGAGCAGATGCGCAACGCCCTCGGTCGAAGCGTGCGCGCGGTGCGCGGTGCCGAACGCGTCGTTCACGTAGAGCTCGCCGAGCGCGGCGAGTTCGCGCGCGAACGCGGGATCGTTTGCCTCTTCCTCTTTGTGAAAGCGCACGTTTTCGAGCAGCAGCAGTTCGCCGTCGCGCAACGTCATCGCCGCCTCGCGCGCGGATGCGCCCACGCAATCGTCGGCGAACGCGACCGCCACGTTCAAGCGCTCCGCGAGCGCCGCGACCAGGGGCTTGAGCGAGTACTTCGGATTCGCGGTTCCGTCGGGTCGGCCGAGGTGCGACATCACGATGACGCGCGCGCCGCGATCGAGCAACGCCCGAAGCGTCGGAATCGCCGCGTCCACGCGCGTGTAATCGGCAATTGCCCACTCCCCGGTGTCATCCTGAGCCTGTCGAAGGGGGACGTTCAGGTCTTCGCGGACGAGGACGCGTTTGCCGCGGACGTCGAGATCGTTGATGGTTCGAAACTGCATGCTGTTGTCCGTAAAAAGCGCCGAGCGGTCGAAGCCGCTCGGCGCAGTGATGAGAGGGACGTCGGGATCAGGCCTTGGCCGGAATCTTTTCCAGCACTTTGGCGGTGAGGTCGGCGAGGCGGCACGAGTAGCCCCACTCGTTGTCGTACCACGCGCAGATCTGCACGAGATCGCCGTTGACCTGCGTGAGCTTCGCGTCGATGATCGAGCTGTACGGCGATTGCTTGAAATCGCTCGAGACCAACTCTTCTTCGGTGTACTGCACGTAGGGCTTCATCGCGCCGTCGGCTTCCTTCTTGAGGAAGGCGTTGACTTCGTCGCGCGTCGTCTCGCGTTTGACTTGGGCGACGAGGTACACCATCGAGACGGTCGGCGTCGGCACGCGCAGCGCGAAGCCGTCGAAGGTGCCCTTGACCTCGGGGATCGTGAGGTAGAGGGCCTTCGCGGCGCCCGAGCTCGTAGGCACGATGTTCGTGGCGGCGTTGCGCGCGCGGCGGATATCTTTGTGCGGTGCGTCGAGGATGTTTTGATCGTTCGTGTACGAGTGGATCGTCGTCATGAAGCCCTTGACCCAACCGAGGTGATCCACGATCGGCTTGACCGCGGTCGCGAGACAGTTCGTCGTGCACGATGCATTCGAGATGATCGTGTGCTTCTCGGGATCGTACGCGTTTTCGTTGACGCCGAGCACCACGGTCACGTCTTCGCCCTTGGCGGGCGCCGAGATGATGACTTTCTTCGCGCCGCCGCCGTCCACGTGCGCGCGCGCCTTCGCGGCGTCGGTGAAGAGGCCGGTCGATTCGATGACCACGTCAACGCCGAGGTCCTTCCACGGCAGCTTGCCGGGATCGCGCTCGGCGAGCACCTTGATGCGGCGGTTATCGACGACGATCGTATCGCCGTCCGCCGAAACGTTGCCCTTGTAGGGGCCGTAGTTGCTGTCGTACTTGAAGAGATGCGCGCATTCGGCCGCGCTCGTGAGATCGTTGACTGCCACGATCTCGACATTCGGATGGCGCTCGATCAGCGCTTTGGCAAAATTCCGTCCGATTCGGCCGAAGCCGTTGATCCCGATCCGCATGAAAGCTCTCCGAGGGGGTGGGGTGGGAGAGGAATAGGTACCGGGCTACTTGCCCCCGCCCCTTCCCGAGCGTAGCTGGTTCGCCAGGCGCGTCATCGCGCTCAGGCGGCTCGAGACGGTGGGCTTGGTGATGGGCGGATTGCAGCGGGCGCCGAGCTCCGCCAAGGACTCGTCGGGGTGGGCGAGGCGCAGCTCCGCGATCTCGCGCAGGCCGGGGGTCAGCTGGGCGAGCCCGTAGGCGCTTTCGAGGTACTCGATGACCCCGCGCTGCGCGGCGGCGGCCGCGGCCGCGCGGTCGAGGTTGGCGGCCTCGGTGTTCACCAAGCGATGGATGCGGTTTTTGGTTTCGCGGAGCGCGCGCACGTCTTCGAGGTGGAGCACGGCGCCGAAGGCCCCGATGACGGTGAGCACGTCCACGATCGCCTCGAAGTCTTTGTAGTAGAGCACGTGGCGCTTCTTGCGCATCGTGCGCTTGGGTGCGCGGCCGGTGCTGCGCAGCATCCAGGTGAGGCGCTCGGCGAGTTCCTCGCGCGGAATCACGAACTCGAGGTGATAGCCGTGCGCGCCCGCGGCGAGCGAGCCGCAGGCGAGGAACGCCGCGCGCACTTCCACGATGCGGTCGCACTTGTGTCCGGGCTTTGGCGGCACGCCGCGCAGCGCATCGGGAATCTCGATGGCGAACGTCGGCAAGTGCGCGAGGCGCGTCGCGGCGCGCGTCTGGATCGGATGCTGCTTGCGGTCGTCGAGTAGGGACCAAAAGAGTCGCGCGACCGAGTTGCGGTGCGTCACGAAGGCTCGCGGTTCTCCATGCGAACCGTAGAGCGCGAGGCCGGCGAGCAATGCGGCGCGACAGTGCCCGGCATCGGGCATCTCGCGCGCGAGCGCATCCTTCGTGTCGGCCGAGATCGACGAGGGCACGCCCGCGCTAGACCCACTCCGAGGGATCGTCGCGCCGCGTCTCCACGATGTCGTAGAGCTCTGCGGGCTTGACGCTCGGCGTCATGCGCAGCGGAACCTCGCGGACGCGCACGGTCACGTAGCGCGTCGCGTAGTGGATGACGAGCACGTCGCCCGGCTTCACCTGGTAGGCGGGCTTGAGGGCTTTGCCGTCTTTCGTGATACGTCCGTGCTCGAGCGCTTCGTGCGCTTCGGTGCGGCGCTTCGAGAGGCGCGCCACCTTCATGAACTTATCCAGCCTCACCGGGAGAGCATACCACGCCCAAGGAAGCACCGCGTGGTGGCACAAGCAGCACGCCGGCCTAACATCAACATCTTCGACGAGTCGCGTCCGATGTGGCAGATCATGTTGATGTTCCTGATCCCGCTCATGATCTCGAACATCTTACAGTCGGCCTCGCAGACGTTCACCTACGTGTTTCTCGGGCGCATGATCGGCGTGAGCGCGCTCGCCGCGGTCTCGGCCGTCTTTCCGGTCATCTTTCTGCTCTTCTCGTTTTTGATCGGGATCGCGAGCGGCAGCACGGTCTTGATCGGTCAGGCGTACGGCGCGGGCGATCACCATCGCGTGAAAAAGGTCGCGGGGACCGTGCTCGGTGCGACGGTGCTCTTCGCGATCATCGTCGGACTGATCGGGCTCGTGTTCGCGCCGATGATGCTCGCGGCGCTCGGCACGCCCGCATCGATTCTTCCGCAGGCCGATGCATACACGCGCGTGATCTTCATCACGTTCCCCGTGATCTTTCCGTACATCAGTTACACGACGTTTCTGCGTGGAACCGGCGACGCACAGACGCCGCTGTGGTTCTTGATCCTCTCCACGCTGCTCAGCCTGTTCTTTACGCCGATGTTCATCGCGGGTTGGTTCGGACTGCCGCACTGCGGCGTCTTGAGCGCCGCGTACGCCGGATTGCTCTCGAACGGCATCTCGTTCGCGGCGCTCTTGATCTACCTTCGCACCCGCGATCACGCGCTCAAGTTCGACGCGGAGATGGCCCGCGACATGATCTTCGATCCGAAGCTGCTCTGGCTCGTGCTGCGTATCGGCATTCCCACCGGCATCGGAACGATCATGGTCTCGCTTGCCGAGATCGCCGTGATCAGCTTCGTGAACCGCTACGGCGCGAGCGCGACCGCTGCGTACGGCGCGGTCAATCAGGTCGTGAGCTACGTGCAGTTTCCCGCGATCTCGGTGAGCATCGCGGCCTCGATCTTCGGCGCGCAGTGCATCGGCGCGCGGCGCGAGGACAAGCTCGGATCGGTGGTGCGCTCGGCCGTCGGCCTCAGTTACGCGGTGGGCGGCACGCTGATCCTCATTTGCTATCTCTTCTCGACGCAGACCCTCGGCTGGTTCATCACCGACGCGCATACGCTCGGCATCGCGCACGAACTCTTGATGATCACGCTCTGGTCGTACCTGCTCTTCGGCAACAGCGCGGTGATCTCGGGCGTCGTGCGCTCGAGCGGCGACGTGATCTGGCCGATGATCAACGGCATCGTCGCCATCTGGGGCGTCGAGGTTCCGGCAGCGTTCATCTTGATGAATCACTTCGGCTTGCCGGGCGTGTGGATGGGCTATCCGATCTCCTACGCGTTCGTGCTGAGCGCGCAGTTTTGTTACTACGAATTCTTCTGGAAACGCAAGACCCATGAACGCCTTGCCTGACGACGCGCTCGTCGCCCGCATCGTCGAAGAACTCGGCCTGCAGCCGCATCCCGAAGGCGGGTTCTTCGCCGAGACCTATCGCAGCGACGAGCAGGTGGAGAACATCGAGCGCTACGCCGGTCCGCGCGCGCTCTCGACGGCGATCTACTTTCTGCTCACCGCGTGGAGCCCGTCACGCCTGCATCGCGTCAAGAGCGATGAGATCTGGCACTTTTATGCGGGCGATCCGCTCGAAATGCTGCAACTGCACGACGACGGAAGCGCCGAGCAGATCGTCATCGGCAGCGACGTCGCGCACGGACAGCGCCCGCAGGTGCTGGTGCCGCGCGGTTCGTGGCAGGGCGTGCGCGTGATGCCCGGTGGAAACTACGGGCTCGTCGGTGCGACGGTCGCGCCGGGATTCGACTTTGCCGACTTCGAGATGGGCGAGCGCGAATCGCTCGCGCACGCCTATCCCATGCACGCGGCGTTGATCGAAGTCCTAAGTTAACGCGCGGCTAGATCTCGCCGATCATAATGTCGGGCGTTCCTTCGTAAAAGTTCTTGATGTCGGCGAGCACGGCGCGCCCGTCGTCGGTCGCCATTGCGTCGTTGAAGGCGAGCGCGTTCTCGAAGTAGAGCGTCGTGATCATCTGATACGGCGGAGTGGCGCCCGTCGGCGTGCCGACGATCTTGCGCACCTCGGTCGCGCGCAGCCCGCGTGAGGTGAGGCGCTCTTCGACGAGCGGCACGTGCGCGCTGTAGTAGTAGTCGCTGTTCATCTTCACGTCGCTGCGATAGGCAACGGTCACTGCGGTCATGCGAGAGTCCTCCGAAGGATGCGCCTTTCGGCTCGCTTTCCGTCAGGCCTCGGTGGCGTGGGCTCGCCTGCTACATGCGCTTCTTATCTTTGGGCGTCACGCACGTGCCGCTCGCGCGGCAGACGACGATCGGCTCGGCGAGAACGTCGGCGGCGCTCGCGCTCAGATCGGTGCGGGCGACGATCACCTTGCGCGCCTCGAACTCCATCGCGCGGGAGGTGTTGCCGACGCGGGTGATGCGCCCCTCGGCTTCGATGTAATCGCCGGCGTACACGGGCGCCAAGAACTCGACTTTATCGTAGGCCACGAAGAGGCCCTCGTCGCCGTCGAGTTTGATGAGCAGTTCGGTCGCGACGTCGCCGAAGAGCGCGAGCATGCGCGCGCCGTCCACGAGATCGCCGCCGTAGTGCGCGTCGTGCGCGCTCATGCGCAGGCGGATCAGACTCGTCACGCCGCTTGCGTTTTCGCCAGTTGCCACAATTCCTCGAGTTCGTCGAGCGAGAGATCGGAGAGCGCCTTGCCGTCGGCCGCGGCACGCTCTTCCATGAAGGAGAAGCGCCGATAGAACTTTTCGTTCGCCTCGCGCACCGCGGTCTCCGCGTCGATGCCGAGCGCGCGCGAGAGGTTGACGAGGGTGAAGAAGACGTCGCCCAGCTCTTCACGCACGTGCGGATCGTCTTGCTTCTCACGGCGCGCCTCCGCGAGTTCGCCCAGCTCCTCGTGCAGTTTGTCGAGCACGCCGGCGACGTTCGGCCAGTCGAAGCCGACGCGCGCGGCCTTCTCTTGCATGCGTTGCCCGCGCTGCAGCGCGCCGAGGTGTTTGGGGATGCCGTCGAGGCGGCTCTTGCGCGCGAGCCCGGTCTTCTCTTGCGCCTTGAGCTTCTCCCAATTGCGCCACTGCGAATCCACGTCTTCGATCACGGCGTCGCCGAACACGTGCGGATGACGGCGCACCATCTTGTTCGCGAGGGCATCGATCACGTCGGCGACGGTGAACTTTCCGACCTCGGTGCCCAACTGCGCGTGGAAGACGATCTGCAGCAAGAGATCGCCGAGTTCTTCGCAGAGCGCGTCCATGTCGTCGCCCTCGATGGCCTCGACGACTTCGTAGGTCTCTTCGATGAGATAGGGCACGAGCGTGCGATGCGTCTGTTCGCGATCCCACGGACATCCGGCTCGCAAGCGCGCCATCACTTCGACCAGATCGTCCCACGAGTAGTGCTGCGATTGCGGCGGAAGCGGAACGAGCGGCATCGCCGCCGACGCGGAGAGCGTGGCGTTCGGCATACCCGGAACGATGCGCGTGCGGTGCCCCGCCGCTTCGAGCGCGTGCAGCAACGGCGGCAGGCCGGGAACGTCGGAGAGTGGGTTGCCGAGGACGCCCAGGCCGAACTCGTCACCATCGAGCGTCGCGAGGCGCGCGACGAAGTGTTCGATGGCCTCGGCGCTGCCGCGCACGAGCATCGCGGCATCGGGAACGAACTCGCGTACGAGCTCGACGCCCGCCTCGGTCAAGGCCTTCGCGAGATCCGGCGGCGCGAGGAGCGCCACCGCACGCCCCGAGGCGCGCAGTGCGTCGAGGCTGCCGACGGTGAGAAAACCGGGGTCACCGGGCCCGAGTCCGACGATTCGAATCAACATCGTTGCGCGCTCCTTCGAGAAACACGAAGGGGGCCCATTCGGACCCCCTGCTGATGCGGCTCGGCGCGCAGCGCCGAACGCGATGGATTCGCCCGAACGGGCGAATCCACTAGGGCGACGAGGACGCGGCCGGAGCGGCCGAGGTCGTGGTCGCGGGCTGCGACGGCGGCGGCGACGGGAACGCGGCCGAGAAGCGCGGATCGCTGACCTGGATGTTCGCCTTCTGCTGCAGGCCCGCGAGGAACGGCTGCATGAGCGGCGCTTCCTGCTGCTGGCGCAGCATGTCTTCGATGCGGTCGTGCGTGTTGGCGAGCGTCGCCTTCACGCCCGGCTGGCGCTCTTCGACCTGGATGATGTGGTAGCCGAACGGCGACTTGACCGGCGCGCTGATCTTGTTGACCGGAAGCGAGAACGCCGCCTTGTCGAACGCCGGCACCATCTGGCCGCGACGGAACCAGCCGAGCTCGCCGCCCTTATCTTTGCTGCCGGGGTCGATCGAATACTTGGAGGCTTCGGCCGCGAAGTCTTTACCGGCCTTCAGGTCGGCTTCGACCTTGTTGGCGGTCGCGAGATCGGCGACGAGAATGTGACGCGCGCGAACCTGCTCGGGTTTATCGAACGCGGCGTGGTTCTTATCGAAGTACTCTTTGATCTGCGCGTCGGTGACCTTCGCGTCTTTGCCGAGCGCCTTGTCGAGAATCAGCTTGTCGCGCAGGAACGTATGCACGTCGTTCTCGGTCAGACCGCGCGCCTTGAGCATATCGGCCCACGAACCCGTCGGGAAGTTGGCCTTCAGCTCGTCTTCGGCTTTCTTGATGTCGTCGTCGCTGATGGTGATGTTATTCTGCGTCGCGTACTGATCGAGCAGCACTTCGCGCACCATCTGCTGCAGCGTACCGAGCGCCGCGGGGCTCGATTCGAGTTTGTTGTCGAATTCGGCTTTGCTGATCGGCGTGCCGTTGACGGTGGCAACGGACCCGCCGCTCGCACATGCGGAGAGCGACGCGGCGAGGAGCACGGTCGCAAGACCCGCCACGAGGCGGTGGACGTTGGGCATTGATGACTCCAGGAAAGGGAAGGTGTAGGGATAGACCGGGGCCAGGTTCGTGTGGGAGCGGGGAGTCCCTTTTCAGCAAACGCTCAGGCGCGACGCGCTCAGGCGCTCTGCCGCAAGGCCACCGGAAGCCGCGCGACGGCCTCGGTGCCGCGCGGCTGGAGGCGGCGAATCTCGATCGAGCGCGCCATCGCCTGGACGATGAAGAGCCCTCGCCCGCACTCCGCCAGAGGATCGGGGAGCGAGGCATGGTCCCAATCGAAGCCGGGGCCGGCGTCGCGGACGGCGAGGACCGCCGCCCCATCTTCCCACTGCAAGCGTACGGCGATCGGTCCGGGGGCATGGCGCACGACGTTGCCGACCAACTCGCCGAAGATCAGCGCGGCGGACTCGATGTCGGAGTCCGCGCTCGCGTAGACTTCGAGATAGGCGATCAAGTCGTCGCGTACGTGGTACGCGCCGCTCGCATCGGATGATTCGAAGCTCCACTTCATGCGTTGCTCGCAATGGTCGGAAGCGCGTCGATCGCGACCGCTTCGACGAGTCCGAGCCGGGTGATCACGAGAATCGCAATGTCGTCGCGCCCGCGCTTACCGCCGAGGATGCGCTCGCGCACCGCGGTCGCGCACTCCTGCGCTTCGAACGGGGTGAGTTGTCCGAGCACCGTGCGCAGTCGCGCCTCGCCTTCAATCAGGTTACGCTCGTTCTCCACGATGCCGTCGGTGTAGCAGATGAGGCGATCGCCGATCTGCAGCACGTCGGTCAGCGTGTTCGCCGCGATGCGGTCCACGATGCCGAGCGGCGGCGCATCGCCGTGCAGTTCGCGAATCGCACCGTCGCGACCGAGGATGAGCGCGGGCGGATGACCGGCCGACGCGTACCACACGCGCCCGCTCGTTGCGTCGTAGATGCCGCAGAGTGCGGTGACCATGTTCTCGCCCTGCACGCGCAAGACGCGATTCGCCTTCTCTAAGATCGTGCCGGGATCGCTCTCGACCGACGCGAGCGCGACGATCGCCTGACGAACGCGGCTCATCACGATCGCGGCCTCGAGCCCGTGCCCCGTGACGTCGCCGACCGAGAAGACGTATCGCTCGTCGTCGATTTCGAACGCGTCGTACCAATCGCCGCCCACCTGCGCCACGTCTTCGGCCGCGAGATAGGTCGCGTCGAAATGCACGCGCGGCGTGGAGGGCAGACGCTCGGGCAACTGCGCGTGCGCGAAGCCGTCGGCGACGCGGCGCACGCTCTCCATCTGCTCGTGCTGCGCGTCGATGTCGGTGCAGGTGCCGAACCACTGCACGATCTTCCCGTCGGCGTCGCGCTCGGGGAGGCCCCGCCCGAAGAACCAGCGGTAGCTTCCGTCGGCGGCGCGCAGGCGGTATTCGATCTCGTACGGCTCGCCGCTTCGCACCGAGTGTTCCCACGCGGCGAGCGTGCGCGCGCGGTCGTCGGGATGCAGCACCGCGCTCCAACCGTCGCCGACCGCCCCCGCTTCGTGCTGCCCCGTGAACGCATACCAGCGGTCGTTGAAGAAGCGCACCCGTCCGTGCGCGTCGCATATCCACACGATCTGCGGGATCGCCTGGATGAGGCCCCGGAGATTCGACGCCGCGTGTTCGTGCAGCGCCTTGCGACGCTGCTCGCGCTCGAGCGCGACGAGCGACGCGTTGCGGTAGTTGGCGAAGACGACGATGGCGAGCGCGATCAGCGCGATCGAGAGCGACGAGATCAACGTGATCGTCCGGAACTGCTCGGTGAGCCGCGCGAAGAGTCCGGAGAGCTCCTTCGAGGCTTCGTCTCGAATCGCGAGTTCGAGCGTGCGCGCCTGCGGGGCGTTCGGCGCGGCCGCGATGACCTCGATCGCCGGGAGCAGGTCGGGCTCGTGCGCGGCATCCGCCGCGTTTCGAAGGGCGAGGAGCGTCTCGGTGCGATTGCCGCGCGCGAGCAAGAGATCGTTGGTGCGCAGCGCGATCGCGCGAAGTTCGGTGTAGCGTGCGAGGGCTTGGTTCGTCGCGCGCGCGGTCGCGAGGAGGCTCGTCGCGATGACGGCCACGATCAGGATGGCGAGGAGCGCGGCCGTCTTCGGCGCGAGATCTTTGAGCTTGGTCACATCGCTTCGAGCAACTGCCGCAAGAGCGGCATCCACACCTCTTCGGCGGAGCGCCCCTTGGGGAGGGGCGGGAGGTCTACGAGAATCTTGCCTTCGCCGAATCGAAAGCGATTCTTCGTGAGGGACTGGAATTTCGGGATCGCGCTGGCGTCGAGATTGAACGACGACCCCACGCCGAGGGTGAGCCGCTTCTCGTCCACCACCACCCTCGTAACGTGCTTCTGCAGCGCGATCGTGCGCAGCATGGTGAGATCGACGAGACGTTCGAGCGGCACCGGAAACGGACCGAAGCGGTCGCGCACGCCCGCCGCGATCTCCTCGACCTCGCTCAGGCTGCGCGCCTTCGCTAGTTGCTGATAGACGGCGATCTTCTGCGAGACCTGCGGAATGTAGTCGTTCGGAATGTAGGCGGAGATCTTGACGTCGATGACCGCTTCGCGTCGCTCTTCGAGCGATGCCGCCATGCCGCGCCGCTCCGCGATCGCCTCGGCCAGCAGTTGGCAATAGGTGTCGAATCCGACCGAACCGATGAAGCCCGACTGCGCCGCGCCGAGCAGGTTGCCCGCGCCGCGGATCTCGAGATCGCGCATCGCGATCTGCAGGCCGGAGCCGAGATGCGTGAACTCGCGAATCGCTTCGAGGCGCGCCTTCGCATCTTCGGTGAGCGCCTTGTGCCCCTGATAGAGCAAAAAGCAGTACGCCTGATGGTTCGAACGTCCGACGCGTCCGCGCAACTGATAGAGCTGTGCGAGGCCGAACTTGTCGGCGTCGTTGACGATCATCGTATTGACGTTCGGAATGTCGATGCCGTTCTCGATGATCGTCGTCGCCACGAGCACGTCGGTCTTGCCTTCGATGAAGTCTTGCATCACCGGCTCGAGCTCGTGTTCGTGCATCTGGCCGTGGCCGACCGCGATGCGCGCGCGCGGAACGAGACGCTCGAGTGCGTTCTTGACCGCGTAGATGGACTCGACGCGATTGTGGAGGTAATAGACTTGGCCGCCGCGGTCGAGCTCGGCGGTGATCGCGCGCTGCACGATCGCGTCGCTCGTCGGCACGACGACCGTCTTTACCGACATGCGGTTCTTCGGTGCGGTCTGGATGAGCGAGAGATCGCGCACACCCATCAACGACATGTTCAGCGTGCGCGGAATCGGCGTCGCCGAGAGCGTGAGCACGTCGACCGAGGTCTTGTACTCTTTGAGGCGCTCCTTGTGCATGACGCCGAAGCGCTGCTCTTCGTCGATGATGATGAGTCCGAGATCGGCGAACGCGACGTCCTTCTGTAAGAGGCGATGCGTGCCGATGATGACGTCCACCTTACCCAGCGCGAGATCGCTCAGGATCGCCTTGGCCTGCGCCTTGGTTTTGAATCGCGAGACCTCTTCGATGCGAATCGGATAGCCCGCGAAGCGCGCGCTGAAGTTGCGATAGTGCTGGTCGGCGAGCAGCGTCGTCGGGACGAGTACGGCGACTTGCTTGTGGTCGGCGATCGCCTTAAACGCGGCGCGCATCGCGACTTCGGTCTTGCCGTAGCCGACGTCGCCGCAGACGAGGCGATCCATGGGACGCGCGCGCTCCATGTCGCTCTTGGTCGCATCGATCGCCTTCTTTTGATCCGGAGTGGGATCGTACGGAAAGGCCTCTTCCATCTCGGCTTGCCACGCCGTATCTTCGCCGAACGCGTGGCCGCTCGCGAGTTCGCGATCGGCGTAGAGCTGCACGAGACCGTCGGCGATCTTGGCGAGCGATTCGGAGACGCGCGATTTGGTGCGCGCCCAATCGGCGCCGCCCATCTTGGAGAGGCGCGGCGACTGACCTTCGGCCGCGGAGTACTTCGTGACCTGATGCATCTGCGTCACGGGGACGAGCATGCGATCGGAGCCCGCGTACTGCAGATCCAGGTAGTCTTGCGTCGCGCCGAGGATCGTCTCGGTGCGCAGGCCCAGGTACTGTCCGATTCCGTGCACCGCGTGCACCACGTAATCGCCGACTTTTAGATCGGCGAGCGTGACCGGAACGCCCTCTTTGACCGCGCGCAGTTTGATGCGCTTGGGCGGCTGCCCGAAGATCTCGCGATCGCCGAGCACCCGCAAGCGCAGATCGGGAATCGCAAACCCCGCCTCGATGCTCCCATGATCGATAATGACCCGCCCCACCCCAACCGTGTCACCCTGAGCCTGTCGAAGGGCACCCTGAGCCTGTCGAAGGGCGCCGTCGGACTGTCGAAGGGCACGGAGATGCAGCTGTTTGACGTTGCGTTCGGCGGTGACGCCGACGGCGCGCAGCAGATCCGCGGTGCGCGAGACGGATCCGCTCGCGATAAAGAGCGTCTCGCCCTGCGCGACCCATTCGCGCACGCTCTGCGAGAAGAGGTCGATCTGACGGTTGAAGTGTTCGGCGGGGCGACACTCGAGCACGACGTTCGCGCGCACGCTCGGTACCCACGCGAGCGACTCGGGTGCGTCGATCGCACCGGGAAAGACGAGCGTCGGATGCGCGGCGAAGGCCGACGCGAACTCGGCGAGGCGCGGGTGCGGCGTCGCGACCTCCGCGAGCAGCGCTTCGTCCACCTCGGTCGTATTGACGGAGAATTCGCCCGACTCCACGCCCGCGAGCAATACGCTCTGCTCGCGCGAGCGCTCCTCTTCGAGCGCGCGCTCGATCGTCGCGAGCATCGAGGGTTCGTCGAGCACCACGAGCGCGTCGTCGCGCAGGTAGTCGAGGATCGTCGCGCGCTCGTCGTAGGCGAGCGGCAGCCACGATGCGGGCAAATCGCTTCCGCTCTCGACGAACGTGGAGAGCACGTCGCGCACGCGTTCGGGGCCGTCGAAGCGCGCGAGGATGCGTTCGCGGTAGGCTTCGTCGCGCGGAATCTCGCTCCACGGCACGATGTCGAGCCGCTCGAGCGCACCTTCGCTGCGCTGCGTGACGAGGTCGAACGGACGCATGCTCTCGATGGTGTCGCCGAAAAATTCGATGCGCGTCGGTGCGTCGGTCGTGGCCGAGAAGACGTCGATGATGCCGCCGCGCACCGCGTATTCGCCGACCGAGCTCACGACGTCGGTGCGCACGTACCCGAGCGTGAAGAGGCGCTGCTGCAGCGCGTCCCAGCCGGGTTCGTCGTTCACGTGCAGCGTGGTGCGAAGCGCCGCGAACGCCGAGCGCGGCATCAGGTATTGCCGCAGCGCGCCGACCGGTGCGAAGAGCAGGCGATGGGCGCCGTCGAGCAGATCGCGCAGCAGCGTCATGCGCGCGCTGCGTTCCGACGGGCTCTCGATCGCGCCGATCGCTTCGTCGCGCGAGCGCAAGAGCGCCACCTGCGTCGGCTCGCTCTCGCCGAGATAGTAGAGCAGATCGGCGAAGGCGCGCTCGGCAACGTCGGCCGTCGGCGTGACGACGAGCATCGGCACGTTGAGCGTGCGATAGAGCGTGGCGAGGAGCGCCGGGCGGGCCGCGGCGACGGTCTCGTGACAGGCGTAGGCGCCGCGGCCGGAGCGCAGCGCCTCGATCAACTCGGCGAGAGGCCGACTGGAGCTGGGCAGCGCGCGCAGGAGCGCGTTATGAAGGCCGCCGGCGCTCGGCGCTGGCGGGGTGGACGATTCGATCTGCATGGTCACGAGCGGCTGATTATAGCACGGGTGAAGAGCGGGGCGTAGGCTGCGAGCGCGAGCGCACCGAGCAGCGCGGCGGCGAGCGGACCGGGCGTCACGGCTGCGTCGGGGAGGTAGCGAAGCAGGGCAACCGCGCCGACGGCAAGTGTGGCGGCGAGCACGCGCGGGTCGCTTCCGAGCACCGCGATCGGCACGATCCAGAGGGCGTACCACGGATACGGGTTCGGAATCGCGAGCCAGAGCGCGAGCGCGCCGACGCACCAGCGGTCGAGTGGTGCGTCGAACGCGCGCAGTCGTGCGATGACGGCGAGCGCCGCGAGCGCGGCGAGATAGGGCGAGAGCGCCTGCACGGAGACGCTCGGCGCGTAGTGCCCGTGCGGCGCGAGATCGGCGCGCACGCCGTGCACGAGCGCGAGCGACCCGGCGCAGACGACGGCGACGCCGAGCGCGAGGCCAACGATCGCGGCAAGCGCGCGATCGCGCGTGACGATGCGCTGCATCGCGAGCGCCGCGGCCGCCGCGAGTGCGGGCGCTTTCACCAGCGCGCCGAGCGCTGCGAGCGCGATCCCCGCGCTCGTCCGGCGCCGCGCCAGGAGCGCTCCCGTGAGCACGACGGCGAGCATCAGCGCGTCGTTATGTCCTTCGAGCGCGACCCAGACGAGCGCGGGATTGCAGGCGAACGCGAATGCGGCCGACCGCTTCGCGCGCGCATCGCCGTCGCGCAGCGCGTAGAGCAACGCGCCGCAGGCGAGAAACGCGAGCGCCGCGACGGCGCGCAGCGCGTCGAGACGTACGACGAGCGGCGCCGCGGCGAGCAGCGTCATCACGCCGCGCGCGAGCGCGACGAAGGCGCTGCCGTACACGCAGATCGGGAGCGAGCCGCCCCATTGCCACTGCGCCGCGGCGATCGCGGGATTCTGCGAGACGGCCGCGTGCAGGTACGGATCGAGGCCGATGCGCGCCATCTCGCCGTACGCCGCATAGGCATAGACGTCGCTCGAAAAGAGCGGCAGCCACGCGGCTCCGGCGGCGAGGGTGAGCGCCGAAGCGATGAGGGTTCCGCGCAGCGTCGGCGGCTCGCGCGAGCGGAGGATCGCGAGATACGGGATCGCGGCGAGCGCGAGCGCCGCAACGAGTACGAGCAGGTGCAGCGCGCCGTACGAGCCCCACGCCGTCGCCACCACGAGCGGCTGCGCGCGATCCGGCGCGAGGCGCGCGGGCGCATGCGCGAGCAACGCGCGAGCGGCGAACGCGCCGCACGCGAGCGACATTGGCGCGACCGCGAGGGTCAGTCCGCGGGCGGTGCGGCGAGTCCGAGCGCGATCAGCAAGATCCACGGCTCTGCGACCTTCGGGTAGAAGACGAGATAGTCCACGAACTGATGCGCGACGAGCGCGAGCGTTGCGGCGAACGCACCGAGCGCCCACGGCGAGACGTGCAGCCGCGCGCGCAGCATCGCGATGGCGGTTGCGATCCACCCGAGCGTCGCGGCGAAGAGCACGATGCCGCCCTCCGCGAGCGCCTGCAGATACCAACTGTTCGCGTGCGTGCGCACGCCCACCAAACCGGCGTCGGCGAGTTCGCGTTCGTAGTTGCCGGCGCCGATGCCGAGCAGGGGATGGTGCCGAAAGAAGAAGATCGCGGCGCGCCAGAGCTCGGAGCGATGGCCGACGCCGCCCGCATAGTCGCCGTGCACGTCGCGCGCGCGCAGCAGCGGAAGCGTGCGCGCGGCCGCGATCCAGCCAGCATCGGCCGCGATCCCGACGGCGAGGCCGACGAGATACGGCACGAGCACCCGACGCGCGTGGGCACGCTCGCACCACGCCACGGAGAGCACGGCGAGCGCCGACGCCGCGATGCCCGCGCGCGAAAAGGTCAGCGCCAGCGTCGT
>JAGWSR010000075.1 GCA_028869385.1 bacterium | reverse complement strand
GCTGCTCTACAACGGCATCGTGATCGTCAGCCAGGGCGAGCCGAGCGGACGCGGAGCGAACGGCATCGCGGGTATCGACGCGACCACGGGCAAGTCGTTGTGGTACGCTCCGCTGAGCGGAAGCGGCACCCCGACTCCGGCGATCGTCGACGGTCAACTCGTCAATCACGACAGCACGGGCGAACTCGAGGTATTCGATCCGACGACGGGCACCGAGCGTTGGCACAAAAACCTCGGCACGCACGCGCACGCATCGGCGATCACGCCCATTTCGCCGACGGCATTCGTGACGGCGGGTGACGATCCCGATGACGTCGTGGCGATGGACGTACGTAGCCGCAAGATTCTCTGGCGCGCGCCGCTCCCCGCCGACGCACGTTCGGCCGGCAGCACGTATCTCGCGTACGACGGCACGCGCATCTTCGGTATGTACTTCGCCCCGCGCGCGGCGACCGAAAAGGCGCCGTACCACGCTACGCAGCGTCTCTACGCGCTTGACGCCAAGACCGGCCACACGCTCTGGTCTGCCGATGTCGCGAGCGGCGTCGCCCAGGAGCGATTCCTTTCGAGCATTCCCCTCGTGCACGACGATACCGTGTATGCGGGAAGCCCCCTCGCGCCCACCTTCAGCGCGTTCGACACCGTGACCGGCAAACCGCGCTGGAGCGTGACGCTCGGCGCACCCGCGGCGCGCGGCAGCGTGCTCAAAGACAACGTGATCTACGTGCCGACGACATCCGGTACGGTGTACGCGCTCGCCGCGAACGACGGGCACGTCATCGGACAGCACACATTTCCCGACGTGTTCGTGGACACATCGCCTTCGATCGCGGGCGACTCGCTCGTGATCGGCGGCGATCACGGGTATGTCTTCGCGATGCCGCTGGCCGCGATTCGAGCGTCGAATGCCGATACGCCGTAGCCTCGCGTTCGTCGCGGCGTTCGCGGCATGCGGTGCCACCGCGCTCGCGGTGGACGATTGGACGCTTCCGCGCTACAACATGCAGTTGAATCCCGTCATCGCCGACACGGCGCCGCCGTTCGCGTGGACGTTTGCGATGGGCACGGGCACGTCGGCTTCGCCGACGATCTCGGGCGATACGCTCTACGTGGCGAGCAACGACCATCACGTGTACGCGCTCGACCTGCACACCGGAAAGCTGCGCTGGAGCACGCTCACGAACGATATGGTGATGACCGCGCCGCTCGTGTACGACGGCCTCGTCGTCGCCGCGAGCGGCAACGAACATCCGACCGTATGGGATCCGCCGAACTATGTGGCGATCGGCAATAGCACGAACGCGATCTATGGTCTCGACGCGCAGACCGGAAAGCAATCGTGGTACTTCGGGATTAACGGCACGGGGATGCCCAGCGGTGCGATCGTCGACGGCACCTACATTCATCACGATGGCGGCGGCACGGTACTCGCGCTCGACGCGCGTACCGGAACCTATCGCTGGCGCAATTCGCTGGGCAGCTACGCGAGCATGAGCGCGATCACCCCGATCAACCCGTGGATGATCGCGACATCCGGCGGCTCCCCCAACGAAGTTGCCGTGCTGCGCGTGCGCGACGGAAGCACCGTGTGGCGCCATGCGCTGCCGCCGAGCGCGGGCGCCGTGACCGATTGCCCCGTCGCGAGCGACGGCACGCGCATCTACGGCGTGTATATCATGCCGAACGACGCGAGCGTTCCGGCCATGCAAGCCGGTGTGGCCGGCACGCAGCATCTCTACGCGCTCGATACGCAAACGGGCCGCATGGTGTGGGATACGCCGGTGGCTCGCGGCATCGCCCCTCCGCGCAACGAGGCGTCGATCCCGATGGTGGATGCGGGCACGCTCTACGACGGCAGCGCCATCGCGCCCAAAATGACCGCGGTCAACGCGGCGACCGGTGCGCTTCGCTGGCAGACGACGGTGCACGGTCCGGTCAAAGGCGGCACCGTGCTGAAAGACGGCACGCTCTACTTTGGGGATCTCGCCGGATATCTCTGGGCGCTCGATGCTGCGAGCGGGAAGATCGTCGGCGCGCTCAAAACCAGCGAATCGTTCAACGTCGGCTCGCCGATCATCGACGGTGAAGATTTGATCATCGGCGGCCTCCACGGAACCGTGATGGCGGTTCCGCTTCAGCGCATACGAGAAGGAATGGATGGAGCAGTCAACTGAGCCAGGGCCTCGCCTCGAGCACAGCGATCAGTCGTGGAGCGATGCGCAGACGCTCATCACCACGGGAACCGAAGATCCGCTCGCGGCGGCATGGTACCTGACGACGAGCCGCATCTGGCCGTTGATGACGAATCCGCGCCTCGGTCCGATCGTGCTCGGTATCGCGCTCTTCGTCATCATCGTTGCCACGGTGCTCTTTAGCCCGTCGACCGAATCGCACTTCATCTATACCGACTTCTGATCCGTGCAACACGATATCGCTCGCGCGCGCTGGTGGCTTGCCTATCCCGTCGCGTTGCTGCTCCTCGCGATCCTCGACGCATTCTTGGGCGCATGGCATCCGCTGCCCGAGCGGCTGCCCGATCAATTCTCGCCCGCGTATTTGCACCTGGTGCTGCGCGATGCCGCGAAGACTCCGCCGGCGACGCTGGTGCTCGGTGATTCGGTCCTCTGGGGATACAAGATCGCGCCGCAGCAGACGGCTGTCGCCGCACTTCAGCAGGAGCTGCCCGACGCGCATCTGATCAACCTCGCCTACGAGGGCGGCTCGACGCCCAACAGCAGCGTGCTGCTCGACGAAGCACTCGCATCGGGCATTCGCGTGCGCGGTGTCGTCGTAAACCTGAACGTCAAAGAATTCAACGCGAACGACAGCGCCTATCGCACGCTGCATCCCTCGC